>CALFOL010000480.1 GCA_937919915.1 uncultured Planctomycetaceae bacterium | reverse complement strand
ACGATCGGAATTCCACAGTTCATGTGACGACAGAGTCTGAACAAAGATTCCCAGGGAGCGATGTGTGAGGAATTGATGAATGTCGCCGGCACTTGCAATGCGTAGTGTTACAGACCTCCTATCCTTAAGTGTAAAGGTGCCGGGTTTTCGCTGTCCAATCTTTCGAGTGACGCTGTCATGCCTCATCCCATTGCCGTTTTGCTGTCCTGCCTGTTTGCCGCAACAGTGGCTGGTGACACTAATGCAGGTCTGATCACGTACGATCTGCGCCGCACAATGGCTAACGGTGGCAACTTCGATTTTGGTAGTCTGTCCGGAGTCTTTACTGACAGCAGTGCTGGAGTCTCGAACGGACTAGAGATCACTGTGCAGGCTTTCGTAGGTGTAACAGCGAGTGGACTAGTAAATGCTGATGCGGATGCCCTCGGTGTAAATGCCCCGGAAACCGGAGATGCTACCGCTCAACTTGACGGAGATCTCGGCAACGAATCGTTGAGGTTCTCTTTTAACGATTTGGCTTCCGTCAGTAGCGTTGTGCTGACAGAAATAGAAATCTTCGATTTCTTCGGAGCGGATTCTGGCACGCTGACGATTGGTGCAAATTCGACGGCTGTGGCAGACGATGCAGGGACTACGATTCCCTTTCATCTGAATCTCGAAGGCAATTCCTTCACGGTGGCTTATAACGGGACGAATAACGGTTTCGGCCTGGAGTCGATAACTTTGGATGTGACACCAACATTAGCTGCGGCCGTTCCTGAACCAAGTACCTTCGCCTTTCTCGGCCTATTGACTGGCGGTGTTCTGGCTCACCGTGTTCGTCGACGACGGCGGAATCAGCCGTTGCTTCCGACCGAATAATCGCGGCTCGTTGGGCGTAGTGGATGAATTCACCGCCTGATTGACTGGCTCAGGAACGCTTCGGGCGTAAGAATGGTGGCTTACACGAGCCCCTTCAAATGTCGTGCCTGCGAAATATCTCGCTGGTTCGAGGAGCGATTTCTTGAAATCAAATACCCCCTCCGCTTTCGTAGCACCCAACGTTCTTCACCTTGCGATTTGCACCCTGGTGATTGCCTGGCTAAGCACGTTTCACCTGGATGCCATCTCGGCGCAGGAAACACCACCGGTCGTTGCCGATGCTGACGCCACAGAAGCCGGCGAAGAAGTACTGGCCATCGAAGAACTGTCGAAACGTATTCGACAGTCACTGGTCAAGATTCGCGTCACAAATCGCAACGGGCGAGACCAGGGTCACGGCACTGGCTTCGTCGTGGGGCGCAACGGTCTAATCGCGACAGCTCGCCACGTCATTGGCGATCGTAACATGATTACGATCGAGCTCCCGGACGGGACCATCACCACCGCGACTCATGTGCACGCGGCATCGGAAGCTGTGGACATGGTAGTCGTGCAGATTGATGCCGATAATCTGATTCCGTTGCCACTGGCGACCACAGAACCGAGAACCGGAGAATCCGTGGTTGCGGTTGGCTATCCGCGCAACCTGAAAAAGAGCACCTTCAGTGGTCTGGTGTCTGGATTCAAAGACATCGATGAGATCAAAATGCTGCAACTTTCCATGACAATCGAACAAGGCAGCAGCGGAGAACCCGTCGTCAATCGTCGGGGCGAAGTCATCGGACTGGTGACACTGAAATCGGTCGAAGTGGCCAATCTGGGATTCGCAATTCCCGTCAGCCATCTGCAACAGATGTTGGCATCATCAACACCGATTCCAATGAGCCATTGGATGAAAATCGGAGCCCTGGATACGAAGCGATGGGAAACTGTCTTTGGTGCGAACTGGCATCAACGCGCTGGTCGAATTCTGGTGGATGGCCAGGGCAGTTCCTTTGGCGGGCGATCGTTGTGCCTGCAGGTACCCGCACCACCGAAAATCCCCTTCGAAACGCAGGTGGAAGTGAAGCTGGATGACGAACGCGGCGCAGCGGGGCTGGTGATTCATGCGGATGGCGACGACAAGCATTACGGCTTCTATCCCAGCAACGGCAACATTCGGCTGACCCGCTTCAATGGCCCGGATGTTGGTTCCTGGACAATTCTGCACAACGAACCGCACCCCGCGTATCGCCAAAACGACTGGAACACTTTCAAAGTTCGCGTGGAAGCAGACCGTGTGCAGTGTTTTTTGAACGACGAGTTGGTAATTCAATCCACTGATGATCGGCTGCCAGCGGGCCGCATCGGACTTGCAACATTCCGCGGAACGTCTGCCGAGTTTCGACTGTTTCAGGCGCAGGATACGTTCCCGCCACTGAATCCGGACGAAGATGACGCGGCGGCAATTGCCAACATCCTGAAGGCCGTCCAGCATAATCGACCGGCTGCGAGTGACGTCATCGAAAAGATGCAGCCGTTTTCCCGCTTCTCAAATCGTGTCCTGGAACAACACGCAGTGCTGCTGGAACAAAAAGCGAAGCAGTTGCGGCAGCTGGCGATGGATGTCCATGCGGCTGAAGTTCGCCGGCAGATTCTCGCCGCACTGGGCCGTGACTCAGAGAAAGATGTTGAGACGCAACCGGATCTGCTGAAAGCAGCGCTGCTGATCGCACTGCTGGACAACGCTGAAGTCGATCCGGAATCCTACATTGCTCGAGTCGACCAGTTAGCCGACGAAGTTCGCGAAGCTCTGCCGCAGGACGCCGGCGAAGCTCAGCGACTGGAGGCCATGGAGAATATGCTGTTTAAACAATATGGTTTCGGCGGAAGTCGCTATGACTATGACACTCGTTCAAACAGCTACCTGAATGAAGTGATCGATGATCGCGAGGGCATTCCGATCACGCTCTGCGTACTGTACATCGAATTAGCGAAGCGGCTGGATCTTAAGGTCGTGGGACTTGGGCTGCCGGGACACTACGTTGTGCGGTTCGAACCGGGCGACAAAAATACGGAACCACAGATTGTCGATGTCTTTCATCGTGGCAAACGAATTTCCGTTGCCGAAGCAGAAGAACGAAGTGGCCTGCAACCCGGTGCTGCCACCACCAGCGAGTTCTTTCAGCCGCAGAGCACCGATGCTGTTGTGCAGCGCATGTTACGCAACCTGCTGAATCTGGCTGAAGCCCAACGCGATAACGAACGGGTACTGCGATACCTGGACACGCTGGTCATGCTCGACTCAACGCAGCTTGAGTTCCGCGTGAAGCGTTTGGAACTTCGAGCCCGCACGCAACGCTTTGCGGAAGCGATCGTTGACGTCGACTGGTTCCTCAAGAACGAGTCGGACGGCATCGATGAGGATCGGCTGTACGAACTCCGCGCCGATCTTCAACGGCAGTTGGACAGGCAATTGGCCGAGCAGACGCCATAACGGCGCAGTCACGACAACGTCGGGACGTTGAGCCCATGCGAACCTGTGCTTTCGGGCTGCAACGACTGGTGCCGACAGCCGGACGCTCTTGTCTTCTGTTCGATGCGGGGGAGAAAACCCGCTGGCAGTGCTCGGATTTAATAGCATCACGGGTGTCTTAAGAGTTCATTCGATGAACTCGCCGCTAACCTGCGCCTCGCACGCCACAACTAGTGTTCATGTGTACAGTTGCGGGGGGTGTGATCCCGTTTTGCGGAGGGCTTTTCGGTGACTGGGTGAGCCATTGATCGGTTAGA
>CALFOL010000479.1 GCA_937919915.1 uncultured Planctomycetaceae bacterium | reverse complement strand
TACTGAAAACCCGTACAGTATTGCTGAGCGAAAAGGAGAAATAGATCACGGCGTGCAGGAAAACTCACTATTGTCAGCGATCATCGCTTGAATCGGTGGCGACTAACGCAACGATGCGGGATATAAATCAGACAGCACTTCGTTTCGCACCCCTCGCATCTGAAATCATGGATAACTATGGCTTCGAAATTACTGAACTGGACACGTGCCTGGTGGCTACGTTCCGTGGTGAGATTTCCACCAGCTGCTATTCAGAATTCCGGAATGACTACAACGAAATCTGCCGACTCCTGAGCCTCTCAGACACAAAACGAGTCGTGCTTGACCTCACCGAAACGCAATATTTCGGCTCACTGTTCATCGGGATGATTGTGAAGCTCAGCTGCACAATTCGAAGCCAACAGGGCCGTCTGGCGTTGTGCGGGTTATCCGATCAACTCAAAGAGCTAATGAAGAAACTGCTGTTGCTGGAACGTGAGTCTGATTCCGTGGGTCGCCTGAAACACCTTCCAACACGAGCGGAAGCGATCACACAACTAAACGCTGAAGACGCGTAGTGCCTTGTCAGAATTGAATTGACGGAATGTGTGCCACTGGCTTCACCCGTGTTTCTACAGCGTATTACGCTGACTTTTGGCCGCGGAGCATGCGTTTCGATCGAAGAAAACCTGATCCCGCGAGCGAGTACCGTTCACAACAATAACTCAACTGCTCTAACACAGCGGCGCGCTGGCAAAACCAGTGACACAAATCAAAACACCGTCCACAGAGGAGTGAACCTCGCTGTGGCCGGACCGTCACACGATCGCAATCAGCGAATACGCTTAAAGTACAGTGGCTCGAAATACGTCCGGCGAAATAACGTGCAGCCAAGCCGCTTCAGGTTCTCAACCACATTGGCCACCACTCCCTCGCTGCGTTTTGAACGCATCGGTGCGGTATCGCCTTCGCCGTGCCAGGCGGCTTCATAGTCACTTTGCTGCGGCGACGTCGCGAAGATGTCGACGACTGCAATCCGTTTCGCGATCACCAGAACATAAGTCCGTTCTGAATTCTTCACTGACACACGACTTCGGACAGTCTTCGGTGCAATCACTTCATACCATGGCGCGTTGCGGCGATGTTCGAACAGAATGACCTGCTGCACTTCAAAACCGTTGGCGGCTGAGAACAGTTCAAAGAACAGCTCTGGGGAGAACTGATAGAAACCGTGACCCATGAAGTTATTCGCCGGGCTGATTCCCAGATAATGTCCGCCGACACTCACCATTTGCATGCAGTTGCGAAACGCTTCGCGCACGTTGAACACGTGTTCCAATGTCCCGCCGTCCAGTACAACGTCGTACTTAGCCGCCAGGTCAGCCGGTATTGGTTCGTTCAGGTCGTGACAAATCGCAGCACCTTCGAAGGAGGAATTATCCATCGAATCAACTGTTGTCGCGCCCAGACACGAAATGAAATCCTCAGCGTACTCCGAAGTCGATTTCTGGAGAATTGCATCTGCACCCGGCACACAGTGAGTACGGTACTCGTGAATCAGATTGACACGAGATTCCCGAGACAAATGCAGATCCTGTCGTCCGATCATCAGCGTCTTATCAAAGCTGACGCCCATCGAACGTGCATGCAGTAGAAATCTCGCTCCATTCGCATCAAGACCCATCAAACACACTTTCTGCGTGGGCGGGAGGCCCGTTGTCGATTCGAGCAAACACACGTGGAGCCATCGTCGCTCCGAGCAAATAAGAATTTCATAGTGGCTGTGGCTACCAGCCGCAGATTTCCCGGTCATGAAGACTGCGTCGGGAAGCCACAGTCTCGACGCTCGACTCTACCCAAGAAACGGCTGCCATTCGGTACCGTGTTTCGGTGCCTCAAGACGCGAAGGTGCGACCGCATTTTTTTCGATCACCAGCATATACGGGTAAAAATGAATCGAACACAGCGACTGCTGAATCGGTGTCGCGGTCGCCACAGGAATCGGTCCAGGTTCCGTGTTCTGCGCATTCAGCAGAGTCACCAGGCCAGCTGCGAACGCCGTGAATCTGTTCGACACGCCATGAATGTCTTCGCAGATGTACACACTGCCCGGAGGCATCACTGGCAACATTTCTTCCAATGTAACCATCTGCTGGTCAGGAGTGTGTCCACCGTCATCAAGCAGAATCTGAATGTTGTCAACTTTGGTTCGGAAGTCCGCCCAAAAAGAACGGTCTTCCTGATCGCCGATATGAACTGTCGTCTGCTGGTCTTCGTAACACTTACAGGCGTCTTCAATGTCGACTCCATGAATGTGGATGTTCCTTCCAAAGTAATCCTTCCACATTCCCAGGCTTCCACCACTGTAGATCCCAACTTCTACCATGTTCGCTTTCTGTCCACGAAACCGAGCGAAGTGTCGGTGGTAGACATCGAAGTAATGTGTCCACTTCCAGATACCCGGACCTTCTTCGTGTTCACAGAAGTACTTCCACAACGGATTGTCGGCCGCTGGAACAGGACTGCCGTCTGCTTCTGCCACAGGTGTTCCAGACCAGCGTTCGCCGAAGGATAAGCCACGAGCATAGTCCGGCGAATCGAGGGCGCTCCGGTCAGCGGCTTCATCAGCGTGGAAGAATCGCAACATCTTTCCGATTTTTTTTGTCGTCCGTGACATGGTTTCGTCCTGCAGATTGTCGTAAATGAATCGTTCAAGAAATGACGCAGTGATCGGTTTCATGCGGCCCGCAGCTGCGCGACAGGCTCTGCAGTGGCACGCTGAAAGAACAGGACATCACCTTTCGATGAAGACAGTTCCAATCGAAACCCACGGTTCAGCAGCGACTGAATGAACCGCGAAGTCGGCTCATCACCGACGATATTCGGATGCACTTCCACGCAGATTTTGGTGATACATCCCAGATCGATTGATTCATCCGCCAGATCGACTTCCGAGCCTTCGATATCCATCACCAGAAAAGTGGGCTGAACATCTCGCACAACATCCTGAAAAGCATCGGAGCTGACGGAAAGTTCATCCGCCCTGGATTGATGATTGAATTGACTGCTGACGACGAATCGATCAGACACATAAAATTTTTCCTGGCCGCTATTGATGGAAACCATCTTCATTCGCAGATCGGGAGCAAGCCCATTCAACGAAAACGTCTTTCGCAACAACGGTTCCATCGCCGGATTGGCTTCGTACGTAACCACGTTTTCAGACCCAACCACCTGGCAACACGTGACAGTGATCAGTCCAATACCGCTGCCAAATTCCAGCACGCGATCTTCGGGCCTAAGATGCCTGCGGATCACTTCCAGCTCTTCGCATTCGTGCGATCCGCGGTAAATTGATCGCGCGTACGACGTGTCGGCAAGGTCGCCGATATACAACGTCACATCTCCACAGTGCACGACCTTTGGTCTGGTCAGTTTCCGCAGTTGATAGGTTAGCCATTTTTTCATTGCAGTTTCCCTGTTTATTCGGCAACTGGGGCTTCCAGTCGCAGTCGTTCCGGCGGTGATAGACTCCGGCTGGAAGCCCCAGTCACGCTGTTCTACTTATGCATCACCGCGGCCTGAGTGTTGTATTCCCACTTACGAAATCCAGAGTGCAGAGGAGGTCCGGTCAGGACTTCCGAAAGGTCA
>CALFOL010000478.1 GCA_937919915.1 uncultured Planctomycetaceae bacterium | reverse complement strand
TCGCCGTGGTTTATGATCACACACTCGCAATAAGCTTCCGGTACATCAGCCAGCGGTGTTCCTCTGTACATGCCGAAATGAAATGTGTTGTCAGCCACCATCTTACTGATCATTGGCAATCCGAACACTGCCAATATGATTAACGGATTCATACTTCTTCCTCCACTGATACGCGAATTAATACGTAGTCCGGAGAATAGTAAAAAATCAATTGGCATGCGGCGCTGTTGCAACCCAATTGCCCGTTGCCGCGAAAGTCAGGGAATGCTCTGTCCTGGATATCTCAAAAAAAAACTTCACACACGGACTTCTGAGCCAACGCGAACCAGCCAAAGCGATAGCAGGAACCCGGTCGCGATGCCGCTCAGGTTGGCGGCAGCATCCAGCGGATCGCAGGTTCTGTAAGGCATCCAGTGCTGCAAATACTCAGTCCCCAATGCGTGAATGACCAGCAAAATCAACACCCGGCGGCGAACTGTTGGATCGCCCTGAAAGCCAATCAATGAACAGCATGCCGTTGAGAAAACGGTGTATGCCGCGAGGTGCAGAATAAGGTCGCTGACAGTCTTCAACCAGGAAAGAGGGGTGTTCCGAACAGCCGCAAATGGATTCTGGGACAGCAACGCCCACGAGATTACGACCAGCAGCGCCAAGCAACAACAAGCGTGTATTTGTCGAGGCAGTTTGCGAAATTCATTGACGAGCATAAGGAATCAGAAAACAGAGGTCGGCTTCGTCGTAGATCCGTCAACGAAAATCGATTGGTTACAGATCGCGTCATGCAATTCGGATCAAGAACGTGGTTCCAGCGCAAATCCCAAACACGCCGGGGACCTTTGCGAAGAAGAAGTCCTGCTGCAACGTTAGGTCTCGAACCGCGAACACTCAAACGGATTTTCCAGGGTTTCTTTCGAAACCGAGTTTTCGGCCAATGTCAGCCTGACGTTCTCCGCATTTGGAGTGCCTCAGCCAGTTGTTACAGTTTTCTTATCCGGACCTCGGATTACGGAATCTGCACTCCAGGAGACAACCCGAACGCCCGCCACGATCAATCGATGCGATCGGCAGAATCCGCCAATGTGGCCTCGCCGGTTTTGGGGTTGGGACCACTGGTCAATCTGCACAGACGTTACCGTCTGCAACCTCCGGGAGCGAAAGTGTCGAATGCGGGGTGATGTGCCCAGACCAATTTTGCTCAGTCACATTCCATGTTTGTATGGAACTCACAGGTTGTGAAATGTCGACATTTGTTGCCTCCCCGCAGAATCGGAAAAACCGACACTCACGCCACCCCGAAATCAAAGGTCTGGAACCCGCACACTGGTTTCTGTGAGCCACTGCAGACATTCGTGAGCAGTGGTGAGACGAGTTACTGGAGAGATAAATGTCGCATAACGCATCAACAATTCAATCAGACGAAACGACCCTTACGGCGCTGGTGCCAATTTGGGATTCGGGCGAAGAGACTCTGGTCTTTCCGGTATCCGGTCAGTTCAATTGCGGAAGTCACCGTGAGAACTCTGCGAAGATCTCGCTGACTGGCGTCGCCGAACGACACTGTCGACTGCATTGCCGCGGCGGTGAAGTCAAGGTTGAGCCGTTCGGACAGCACAAGGTCTGGGTCAATGACGTTTTGGTATTGGGAGCTCAGTCACTAAGCACGGGCGACCGCCTGGCTGTCGGCCCTGCGAGGTTTCGTGTTGAGCGGCGACGTGCGGGTCTTCTGTCGCGAGTCAATGTGATCGACAGGAGTCCGAAACCGCCTGCTTCGCTTCCAGCGACTTCTGCTCCTATTGCAGCGATTGAGACAACATCGACCGCAGTCAACCGTCAAATGGATGAACTCGAACGTCGCCTTGCGGAAGCTCAGGCTGCTGTTGTACCCGCATTGCAACCAGCGACCCCACAGTTCGCACCGTTTTCGACCATCTCAACGATGCCTGTCCTGGCCGGTGCGACTCAGAACAACCGTCGACGTCTTCTGGATGCTCGTGAAGCTCAGCTGACAGAATGGCAGTCCAGTCTCGAACTGCGCTGTGCCGAACTCGACAATCGCTCAACCACTCTGGCACGTCAGCAGGCATTGCTTTCTGAACGTCAGCTGGAGCACGAACGCCGCGCCAATGAACTGGAAATCTGGCAGGATGAAACGTCGCGGACACTGCGAATCAAGAACGAAAAACTCGCGGACGAATCGCGTCGTGAGATCGAGCAGCAGCGTGCAGAGTTGATTCAGCGAGACGAGCAACTCCGTCGCGAACGGGCCGACCTGGACGCTCAGTCGCAACGTTTGGAAGCGTCAAAGCAGACCGTTTCCGCACAGTTGGCAGAACTGTCAGAAGCGCGCCGAACACTGACTAATGAGCGACAGCAATATCTTAAGGAACAAGAATCGGTTGCTGCCGATTTCGAGAGTCGCGAATCAGCACTGCAGAACCAGCAGCAGGAACTTGCGATTCGGGTAGAACAGGTCAGCGACCTGGAAGCCGTCCGAGACGAAGTCACACGACACGCTCAGGCACTCGAAACACAGCAGGCTGAACTGGATGTGCGTGCCGGAGAATTCACTGAGCTGGAGACACGTCGTCAGGATGTCACAGAACGCGAAGCGGCTTTGCGGGACCTGCAGAACGAACTCGACGACCGGGCTGCCGAACTGTTTCACATGGAAACTATCCGCGGTGCAGTTGCGCAGGAAAAGGCTGAGCTCAACGCACTGCGTGTTGAACTTGAACCTGAGATTGCAGCCGTCGCTCAGTTGGAAAATCTAAGTCGCGAGATCGAAGAACGTGAAGCGGCATTGCAGACGCAGCAGGCTGTCGTTTCACGCGAAGCGGACGAGCTGTCAACAGCAGTAAACGAAGTCGCGGTAGAACGGCAGCGTATCGAAAACGCTCGTCAGCAGCTCAGTACTGTTGACGAGCAGGTCCTGCAATTGCGTGCTCAGGAACAGGATCATGCAACTCGCCAGGCCCAGTTGAATCTGCATCAGGATGAGCTGAACACACTCGCCGAAGATTTGCAGGCCCGCGAAGCTTCGATTCATGGGGCTCAGAGCGATTTGGACGTACAGGGCGAAAAACGACAACAGCTGGCCAATGACCTCGCGATGCAGGAAGCCGAAATTGCAGCCAAACAGGAAGGGCTCGCCGAAAGCATCGCTCGCGCTGATGAGGTCAGCTTGCTGAGTCAGCAGCTTCAGAGACGCGAAGCGGCTGCAAGCACACTGGCTGAAGAGTTGATCGCCGAGCGCGACGGGCTGACGGCTCGATCTGCTGAGCTGGAACAGCTCGCCGCGCAGCATAGCGCACAGGTCGAACAGACTGCCGCCGAAGACGCAGCATTTGACCTGCGGCAGAGAACGGCTGATGACAGCCACGCTGCTGCTCTTTGCGAACTCGATACACTGCGAGCGACGCTGGAAGAACGCGAAGCCGCAATCACCGAGAATGCAGAGAGCCTGCAGGTCAAGGCAGACAAACTTGAGCAGACAGCCATTGCATCGTCGGAAGATACGCAGACGAAAATTGAGGCGTTGAATCAGCAGGTTGAGGACGCGACGTCGGAGGCAGCTGTTGCGGAACGTGCGGAGCTTCAGGTTGCGTTGAGCGAAGTACGCACCGCGCTGGCAGAATCTCGTGAAACATTGGCCGCCGCCTCAGAATCTGCAGCCAACGATTCGACCGGAGAGCAACTCGCAGAACTACAAACGCAAGTGGCGCGGATGCAGCTTGACGTCACCGAACAAGAGCAGCTCGCAGAAGAAGCTCAGTCGGAAGCTGCTTCCCTTGTCGCGGAACGCGATAAGCTCCAGACCGCGCTGAACGAACTGCGTACCGCGTTCGAATCACTGCGTGATGAACTGTCTGCAAGACCAACAAACGGCAACGATTCTGGCGAAATGTTTGCGGAGCTGCAAAGTCAGCTGACTGTTCGCGAAAATGAACTAGCTGACGCCCAGCGAACTGTCACCGAACAGCAGCAGCTGACAGACACACTGAAAAACCAGTTGCTGCAACTGACTGAGAGCTTCGAACTTGAGCGAAGCCGGTTACGCGACGAAGTTGCGCCGAGTGCACTGACCGGTGCTGATGCCGTCGATGGTGCTGACCTGCTGCGACAGATTGAAGAGCTGCAGTCCGAGCTGAACTTGGCCAACAGTGCTGCCGGAGCGTCGGTAGGCGTAACGCCGAAAATCGAACAGTACGAGCAAACGATCGCTGTATTGACGACAAAGCTGGAGGAAGCTCTGAAACGGTCTTCTGCAACTCATGTCGTTTCAGACGGTGCGACTGACGACGATGCGGTCGATCAGTATCGGTCGATGATTGAGATGTTGACGCAGAAGCTTGAAGAGCAAAACAAAACGATCACGACTCTCCAGCAGCCCGCCAGCGAAGTCAGCGAAACGTCGATTGAGGAAATGCAAACACTGCACCGGGAACTGGACGAACGCACGAAACTGCTGGATACCCGCGAAGAGGGTCTGCGAGAGCAGCAGCGGATGGCTCAGCAATCGGGTGAAGAACTCAACCAACAACGACGTGCCATACTGGAAGCTCGACAGCAGCTGGAACTTGCTCGGGCGGAAATTCAGGTGGCGAGCCACCGTCAGGACAGTGTCCGCCCTGAATCGCTGATGTCAGAAGTAGAAGTAGAAGTAGAAGTAGAAGTAGAAGTAGAAGTAGAAGTAGAAGAAGAAGTAGAAGTAGAAGTAGAAGATTACCATGATCTGCTGGAGGCTGTTGAAGAAGAGCCACCAGCTGTGCGTTCTGAAATTGCCGAACTCTTCGGCCTTGGCGGTGGGACACCTGCGAGGAAACCGTCATACGAAGATTCCCCTGAAGAATCCGACGTAACAACGGCTGCGCAGCTGATGGCAGCGGTGGATGACTATAGTCAGGAACAAGCTGCGGCTGTTTCGATGAGCTTTTCCACAGCAAACGATATGTTGCTTGCACCGGTCCACGACGAAGCCGATTTGTCGACAGATGACGGATCCGATGTTGAAGAAGCGCACGACGACTTTGTGTCGCAGTATATGGAGCAGTTGCTGTCTCAAAATCGTGCAGGAGCCGGGGGCGCTTTGCCGAGTGAGCTCACAAAGTCGACTCCTCCACCAGCGAAAGCAGCAAGCTCGCCTCCACCGCCCAAAGCAGCAACTGCGGTTGTTGAAAAACCGAATGCACCGGGGCAGTTTTCGTTCATCGAACAATACATGAGTGGAGGTTTTGGCGTCGCTGACGATTCTGTTTCTGATTCCCGGTCAGATGCTCCAGTCACGCTCTCTGATGACGATACTCTGGTCGAGGTTAAGCCTCAGCAGCCATGCCCAAAAATGGATGTGGAAGCGATGCGGAAGAACATGAGTTCGTTCCGCGAATTGTCGACAAAGTCTGTCGAGAATGCGTTGGCAACTCATGCGAGGCTGCAACGACGAGGCGGAATCGTCAATCGGTCGACGCTGTTCTTAACACTGGGACTGATCTGCGTTCTGATGGTGACAGCTTCACTTTTGGGGGCCATTCCATTCGGCATTTTCACCTGGATCTCGATCATCGTTGCCGTTCTTGCGGGCGCTGACCTGATGTTGAAGATGGGTAGCTCACGAAACAAAGGCGATCGAGAGGAAGATGAAGAGGACAGCGCTGCTCCAGTGTCTGCACCAGCCGTTGCTTTGCACCAGCCAACCGCTGCCGCCCAAGTAGAGGAAGAAGATCAATACTTCGAGCTCTAAGCAATCGCTTATATGTTTTCGCACATAACAACCTGCGAATTGCCGTTGCCTTACTCACTGAGCTGAAATTGATATGTGCGATTATTTGTGGGCGGGTGCTTAAGATTTCGCTGTCACTAACCAACACTGAAAGCCCCGATTCGTCGGGGCTTTTTTTTGTTTGCAGCGTGCTATTTCAGCCCGGCGACGTGCAGGGCGAGTTCATAGATTTCGCGCGTGTCGAGAACCCGATCGCTGGCTTCGAACAGACTGGCGATGGCCTGTTTGTGAACTTTCATTTTGGTGCCGCCGACCCCCAGTGCCCCGTAACAAATCGTGCCGTCATGTTCGGCGGCCTTATCGGTGACGCCGACATCCGCTATTCCGACAGGGGGAACGGCGTTGAGGTCGATTGCAACAGCCAGGCTCTTCAGCGTTGATAGTGCACCTGCCGGAAGGAAGCACACGCCCGCCGCACCGGCGGCGATCACTAACTGTTGACGTGCGCACAGGGCGACACTGTCTTCTTCAGATGCCGCACCTGCGCCGATAAGCTTGCCGCTTGGTGTTCTCTCGCGGATTGCGTCACATGTCTGTTCGGCTCGCTCTTTTGATCGAGAGACCAACGTGACCATACAGCCTTCCGCCGCCAGTAATTCGGCGACACGCTGGCCGACCGGGCCTGTGCCGCCCAGTACAACCGCCGAGGTTTCTGCAAGGTCAAGATGCTGTTTGGCGGCCACGACGGCTGCTGCTGCGGTGGTGTTACAGCCGTTGGCATCCATCATGACGGAGACACGCATCGGGCCGAAGAACGTGGACGCAACTTTCTTTGTCAGTGCTTCGCCCTCAGCGACATTGCTGCCGCCGATAAAGATGGCCGTATTTTTCAAGTTGCCGGGACCGCGAGTGAACATCGCGCCATGCACCAGTCCGGTGACGTTGCCGGGGCTGACATCGCCGTAGGTAAACAGTTCGTCAACGCCGGCATCGACAGCGACGACCCGGTCGAAAGTACTGGGGTGAGAATCGGTATCGAACTGAATCAGGATTTTTTTCATCGTCATTGTCGTTAGAAGTTGTGAATTCCTACCAGCACGAAGCGCCAGCGAGTGAATCCTGTTCGCGTCTCATTCCCTCGTGCTGGCGTTTCGTGCTGGCGTTTCGTGCTGGTATTTTGGGCTGGTATTTTGGGCTCCTGCGTTACTCATCCAACGGCCGTTCGCGCGAGCGACGTTTGTTCTGGATGCTGCGACGGTAGTCGGCAAACACATGTTCTGCAAGTAACGTTGATTCTGTCGACAGTTCGTCGACACGATTCCGAAAAATCGCAAACGCGGCAAGGGCGGGGACAGCCACTCCCAATCCCAGCAGCGTCGTGACCAGCGCGCGGTAGATTCCTGGGGCGAGTTCGGAAACCTGCGGATTGGCTTTTTGCTCGAATTCCATAAACGCCGTAATCATGCCCCACACGGTTCCCATCAGTCCCAGCATCGGAGCAATCGTGCCTAACACAGACAGGTATTCGATACGACGAAACAACCTTGCGGATTGTTCGACAGCCGAATCTTCCATCGCTTTTTCCACGGCCTGATAACCGCCGCCGGTTTCTTCCAGCCCGGCGTGCAGCACGCTGCCCAAAAAGCTGGTGTGTTCGAGGCATTTCTTTTTGGCCTCGTCAACGGCGCGGTCTGCAAGGCAACGGTGAATCTCTTCCGCCAGTCCCGGCGGCATCAATGTCGTGCTGCGAATGTTCATCACGTGATCGGCGATCAACGCCACCATGATCAGGCTCATCAGCACGATCAGGTAACCGACGGCTCCGCCAGCTTTCAGCATCGCCTGCATGCTCAAACCACTCGGCGCCGCCTCGTTGATGACGACATTGCCACCCTCCGCTGCCTGCCAGGCGAACGCGGGCGCCGCATGCCACGCAATCAGCAGACTCAGCAGAAAAATTGCCCCGCGCCAAAAATGATGTGTTTTAGGTGTTGCCGATTCCATATCGTCCTGATTCTACCAAGTATTCTATCGCTCGGGAGACATTGCCTTCCTGTGCAGCAGGGATTGTAAGCGGTAAACCGTCTGGCGTGAATCCGGCATTCCGGAGTTCCTTCGGTTGGCCCTTCTTCCACGGACAAGTAGAATGGGAGCACGTTCCCGGTGACTTTCGGGGGGCGGATATGAATTGGTTACAAATAATCGTCTGTTGGAGAGCTTCCATGACACAACTCACTTATCGATTGGCCACGGCTCTGATTGCGTTTTTGCTGACAACCCACACCTTTGCCACCGCACAGGCGGAAGAAATCCCTGCCGCTCAAAAGCAGCGAGAAGCCGACTTCGAGGCTGCGATGGCAAACACAACACTCACGGGTTCGTTTACCATTGACGGCAAGCTGGACGCTCCGCCCAAGCCAGAGAGTTACGAAATCGAAAGCGTGAAGAAGTCTGGCGGCGGGATGTGGACGTTTACGACGCACGTCAAATACGGCGAAGTTGACGTGAAACTGCCGATCAACGTCCCGGTCGTCTGGGCGGGGGACACACCAATGGTGTCATTGACCGACGCTGCGATTCCTGGCATGGGCGACGGATTTTCTGCGCGAGTCATCTTCTACGAAAATCGCTATGCCGGGACTTGGCAGCATGGCAAAAACGGTGGACACATGTACGGCACAATTGCCAAAAGCAAAGCCAAACCCGCCGAAGAGAAAAAGTAACCCGCCAAGCAGAAACCTCCGTCCGCGAAAGCGGGCAATCACGTATCCAGTTCGCCCGGAAGGATAGAAACATTTCCATGAAGACTCTCATTCGCGGCGCTGATGTCGTATTTTCTGATCGCGTTGCCGCGGTTAATATTCTGATCGAAGACGGTTCCATCATTGACTGCGATGCTGCAGCGGATACGCAGGCCGACGAAATCATCGACGCTGCCGGCCTGTACCTGATTCCTGGTGTCATTGATGACCAGGTTCATTTTCGGGATCCCGGGCTGACTCACAAAGAAGATCTCCACACTGGTAGTCGAGCCTGTGCGAAGGGTGGCATCACCACGTTTCTGGAAATGCCAAACACGAAACCGCCAACAATCACACTGGACGCACTCGACGAAAAACTGGCCGTCGCTGCCGACAAATGCATGGTCAACTTCGGTTTCTACATCGGAGCCACACCGGACAATGTTGAAGTGCTGAAGTCGGCTCGACGAACGCCCGGCATCAAGATCTTCATCGGCTCCAGTACAGGAAACCTGCTGGTTGATCAGCAGGCGGCACTGGAACGAATCTTCGGCGAAACGGATCTGCCGATTTGTGCTCACTGCGAAGACGAATCCACCGTTCATGCGAATGCGGAACGACTCGGCGGCGGTTCGAAAGTTTCCGATCACAGTCTGATTCGCGACCATAAAGCGGCGCTCATTGCGACTCAGCGTGCCGTCGACCTTGCCGATCGGCATAACCACCGCTTTCATGTGCTGCACGTTTCGACGGCTGAAGAAGTGGAATTCCTGCGGACCAGCAGCGATCTTATTACTGCCGAAGCGTGTCCGCACCATTTGCTTTTCAATGTGAATGACTACGATCGTCTGGGCTCATTGGTGCAGATGAATCCTTCGATCAAGAATCCGGAAGACAACTCCGCCCTGTGGGCAGGCCTGCTGGACGGCACGATTCAGGTGATCGCAACCGATCATGCTCCACACACTCTGGAAGAAAAAGCTCAGCCGTATCCACAATCCCCATCGGGCCTGCCGGCAGTTGAGAATTCACTGGCACTGATACTGAACGAAGTGAATCAGGGCCGGTGTAGTTTGCAGCAGGTTGTGTCATGGATGTGTGAAGCTCCGGCAAAGGTCTGGAGCATCAACAAAAAGGGCCGCATCGCCACTGGCTACGATGCGGATCTGGTGCTGATCGACATGAACCGTGAACAGCAGGTCTTAAACGAAGATCAAGTCACAAAGTCCGGCTGGACTCCCTGGCACGGCGTTACACTAAAAGGCTGGCCGGTCCGAACGCTGGTCGGTGGCAGGACTGTTTACAACAACGGAACCTTCAACGAATCCGTTCGAGGCACAGAAGCCACATATCGCTGATACTCTTTCGCTTCATCATCAAAGCCCCCTCATGAAAAACATCCTGACAACGCTGTCATTCCTGCTGTTGTTGAGCGGAAAGCTCAGTGCGTCCGAGCGTCCAAACATCGTCTTCTTTTTCACTGACGATCAAACGACGAGTACGCTCGGCTGTTACGGCAACCAATTGATCAAAACGCCAAACATCGATTCGCTGGCGACGCGAGGAACACGATTCAGCAACGCCTGTGTCAGTCATTCGATCTGTTGGGTCAGTCGCACAACGATTCTTTCCGGACTGATCGGACGCAGCTACGGCACGCCATCCAATCCGGAACAGGCGCGTGAGGACGCGGTTGAGGAGTTGTATTCCGACATCCTACGAGACACCGGTTATCGCACAGGCTACTTCGGCAAGTGGCATGCAAAAATGCCCAAAGGCTATAGGCAGCAGGAGCACTTCGATGAATTCGAGGCAATTGGTCGCAATCCATTTTATAAAAAGCAGCCCGACGGAAGTCTGCGACACGAAACCGAAATTATTGTCGACCGTGGCATCAATTTCGTTAAGAGCCAACCGAAAGACAAACCGTTCGCTCTGAACATGTGGTTCAACGCGTGCCATGCTGAGGACAGTGATCGCCGTCCGGGAATCGGCGCCTTTCCGTGGCCGCGAGCCGTCGACGGCATGTACGACGATGTCTACATGCTGCCCCCGAAGTTAAACGATCCTGCAACCTTCGATGCTCTGCCTGATTTTCTGAAGACGACCATCAACCGCGAACGCTACTTCTGGCGTTGGAATACGGACGAACGCTATCAGACAAATATGAAAGCCTACTACCGGATGGTCAGCGGTATCGACGGCGCGATCGGGCGATTTCTGAAGGCATTGGATGAAGCTGGCCTGGCCGACAACACGATCATCGTCTATTCAGCGGACAACGGCTATCACATGGGCAACCGTGGACTGGCCGGCAAGTGGTCGCACTTCGACGAATCACTCCGCGTACCAATGATCGTGTACGACCCTCGCGTTCCCGAAGACCAGCGTGGCAAAGTGTCTGACGCAGCCGCGCTGAACGTCGACCTGCCCGCCACGTTTCTGGATTTCGCAGGAGCGGAAGTTCCCCGGCGATATCAGGGAAGAAGTTTGAAACCAATCGTGACTGGCAGCCAGCCGGAAGACTGGCGAACAGAGACCTTTCACGAACACTTCGCCGTCCGGAACCGCATTCCGGCGTTCGAAGGTCTTCGTAATGAACGATACAAGTATGTTCGCTATATCGATCACGGCAACCACGAGTTTCTACACGATCTGAAGCACGACCCGGATGAACTCATCAATCTTGCCGCCGACCCCGCCCACGCAAACACGCTGAAGGCGATGCGCGATCGCACGACAGCTCGCGTGCAGGAATACGGTGGGCCACTGGATCCGCTGCAGGGCAAATTCACCGCATCGACGGTTTCTCACCCCGAAGCGGCAGCAAATGTCGGCGCTAATCCCGATGCTGAAGGATTCGTCCGCATTTTCAACGGCAATACGCTGCGACAGTGGTCGGGCGATTCGAAATACTGGTCCGTCCGGGACGGTGCCTTGACTGGTGTGACGGATGGTACGCTAAAGGCAAACCAGTTTATCACATGGAAGGATCACACCGTTCGCAACTTTGATCTGCGAGTCAAAGTGAAGGTAACCGCCGGTGGCAACAGTGGCCTGCAATACCGCGGTAAATCACGACCGGATCTTGGTCTGGATATCGTGACCGGCTATCAGTGTGATGTCGTCGCTAACACACCGGAGTACAACGGTATGTTGTACGAAGAAAAAGGTCGCCGCATTCTTTCGCACACTGGTGAGAAAGTCATTGTTGACAAACAGGGGCAGCCCTGGGTTGTGGGTGATATGCCGGTCAAAGATTTCGCAGCTGACGAATGGCATGACTTCCGAGTCCTCGTGGAAGGCAACCACCATCGTCACTGGATCGATGGTCATCCGACCGCAGACCTGATCGACCTCGACGAAAAGGGCCGTGCGTTAGAAGGCGTGCTGGCTGTTCAGGTGCACGTCGGTCCGGCGATGGAGATTCAGTACAAGGATTTCAAGATCAAACATCTGCCAGACAATATGCCGTTACAGACCGAGACACATCACCCCATTGCAGCAGATGCACATGGAGTGCGTCCGCAGGGACAATTGCCGAAAGACTGGAAAGCCCCAATCTACGGTCAGCAACTGGTTCCGTAACAGCATTCGCACAGTTGCCCCGGCAACGAATTTCAGCGCTGCATCTCTGACAACGCCTTCGCTGCTGAATTTCTCAGTTGTGCCTCCCATTCCGGTGTGTCAACAGCCGCAATATACCTGAGTGAAAACTCGTCACTTCCGATTTGAAGACCTCAACGAAGTTGTCGAAGGCGGGGCCCCGCTGTCTCCGCCCAAATCGGGTTCGAAGCCGACCGTTACGACGAAAAACGTAGTTGGCAGATGGAGCCGACCGATTCGCGCGGAGTATTTTGGATGGATGAACATCGCGGCACATCATCCGTAGACTAACTTAAAGGACACATGTTGCTGATTAGCACATGAATGTCGCGTTTCCGGACGAATATTGCCTATTAATATAGCGTTCGGGCGTTGCGTCTGAGTTAACGGACATATACTGCCACTAACTCACCACAAGCAGCATTAAGGGCCATACATGTCCATTTATGACACACTACGCGACACCCAGATTGAAGCGATTCTTTGCGGTCGGATCGAGTCGATTCGGCTGAACCGGAACATTACTCAGGCAGAGCTCGGCCGTGAAGCGGGCGTTTCGACCCGGACCATTCGGCGGATGGAGAAGGGTGAAGGTGTTTCGTTGTCGACATTCATTCGCGTACTGAAAGCCCTTCGTCTATTGGATCGCCTGGATGTACTGTTGCCGGCCCAACAAATCCAACCGATCGAACGTGTACAAAAGACAGCCCGCCCGCGCGAACGAGCTTCGGGAAAACGCAAAAGCAACTCAGGCGACGAGCCCTGGAAATGGGGTGACGAATGACCGACGCGCGTGTGATTCTGTGGGGCCGGGACATTGCGGCCGTTAGTTGGGTCGCAGGACGCGGGACAGCCGTGTTTCAGTACGCGCCCGAATTTTTGAACAGCGATATTCAGGTTTCGCCCATCATGATGCCATTGCGCGAAGGCACGTTTGAGTTTCCGCAGCTAGCGCCGGAAACTTTCAAGGGGCTACCTGGACTGTTGGCTGAATCGTTGCCCGACAAGTTCGGCAATGCACTGATTGATGCGTGGCTCGCTCGACAAGGCCGTTCGCCGGAATCGTTCAACCCGGTAGAACGACTCTGCTACATCGGTACGCGCGGCATGGGAGCGTTGGAATTTCAACCAACCGTTCTGGGTGCACCAGAGTCCGAACGTACGGTGGATCTCGCGGCACTTGTTCGCCTGGCCAGTGCTGTTGTCAGCGAACGTAAAACTCTACACGGGACGTTGTCGGGTGAAGACGACACTCACGCGATTCAGGATATTCTGCGAGTCGGCACGTCCGCCGGTGGTGCTCGAGCCAAAGCTATTCTGGCGTGGAACGAAAGTATGGGAGAGTTTCGTTCAGGTCAGGTGCCACTGGACGCGGGTTTCACACCGTGGCTGGTGAAATTTGATGGAGTTACCGGCAACAAAGACAAAGAACTCGCAGATCCGCAGGGCTACGGCCGTATCGAATTTGCCTATGCACAAATGGCAATGGCGGCGGGCATAACGATGACTCGCTGTCGATTACATGAAGAGAACGGCCGAGCCCACTTTATGACTCAGCGATTCGACCGTACCGAAAACGGCCGCAAGCTGCACATGCAGTCATTGGGATCGCTGATGCACTACGACTTCAATCAGCCGGCCGCATATTCGTACGAACAGGCGTTGCAAGCCTGCGCGCAGCTGAAACTGTCAATGGAAGATCGCGAACAACAATTCCGCCGAGCCATCTTTAACGTGATCGCCCGCAATCAGGACGACCACGTCAAGAACATCGCGTTTCTGATGAATCGCCAGGGGATTTGGCGACTGTCGCCCGCCTATGACATCACTTACGCCTGGAACCCAACGGGCGACTGGACCGGCAAGCATCAGATGAGTATCAACGGCAAACGAGACAACTTCGAAGCCGCCGACTTTGTCGCTCTTGCGGCCGTCGCTGGGATCAAGAAGCGGAAGGGCATGGCGATCAAACAGGAAATCGACGACGCCACCACGCAATGGCCAACATTCGCCGCAGCCGCTGGAATCACGGAGGGCCAGGTCGCGCGGATTGAAGCGGCATTCCGCCACCTGTAGAAGTCTCAAGCGAACGGACTGCAAATTGCAATCGTTGTTCCCACCTACCGTCTTGCCTTCAGAGATTTGAGGGCATTCAGGACGTAGTATCTGCGGGCCTCTGAAAGCATTCGTGCCGAACTTGATCCGCGTTGCTCCTTCCAGAGCAATCGCACTCTGACCGCGTCTGCGACGTGAGTAGTCGACATCCGAGAATACAGCATCAACTTCATCCCATTGAAAGCGATGCGTTAAGCCAATACCGGCAACTCCCGTAAAGACTGTTCCATACCCCGAACGAACTTCGACGACGACATTGCCGGCAAGTGCCATCAGGCACATTGTCACTAACATGACAGATCCCGCCATGAACGGGAGTCCGATCAGGGAGAAAAACGGACTGAACTTTCCGGAGGCAATTTGCGATCCATAGAACGCACCCATCGATCCGCCCGCCCAGACGAGAGTGAAAGGAACCAGAAACAGGAGTAACGGAAGACAACGCGTCGTCGCCCCCACAATGAATCTTTCGGGAGTGCCACGGACCCACGCCCCACTCGGCACCTTGTGGATGTCAAAGCTGACAGGAATAGAACCACCGACCGGCGCCGCAGCGGCAACGATCGGCGACAACGAAGTGAGTTCCGCACACTGCGGGCAGACAGCCAAATCGTTCTCTACGCTGACGTTCTCCACAGGAATCGCCGCCTGGCACGTTGGGCAAATGGATTTCATGAAGAATCCTCACACGTTCCCTGGCCATAGCATGAACCGAAACACATTTGGCCGAATCTGGCAGGTTTCGTGGCAGGAACGGCTCAAATTCTGTCGCGGATCACGGTTTCGGCGTAAGTGTCCGCCTGTTGATTGAATAAGGAAGGCAGGAAAAGACAAGAGCAGAAAATCCCGGTGTTGCTATCCTCATTGAACACCTCACCTGACTGTGGGTCTATCCGTGGTAAATTACTCGTTTGATCGTGAGTGGCATCGTATCTCCCTCCAATCACGGCCACCCTGCCGGATGATAACTTGGACGACTGGCTGTCTTCATTGAGCGGCCGATACCGGTCTGGTCGCCATTTCCTTCCGCGGTCTCCCTCGCAAATGTCCGCAGTGTGGCTTGAAGACTGTCATTCCGGATTTTCAGTCGCCGTCTTGACCGCAACCACTATTGCATGGAGCCAATCTCGAAAGAGCAGTTCCTACAGAGCCCCGCGCCATACGGACGTTAATCCGCCGGGCAATCAATCCTCCGGGATTGTCAGTACTTTCCAGCCATCGTCCGTTTTCGCAACTACCATCTTGTTGACGGATGAACCACCGGCCGAGGTGCACGTTTCTGTCAACTCGACGACGTCGGCATTTCCCTTGTATGGCTGCTTGTCGGAGAACTCGGATTTCACTCCCCGAAAATCCGGAAACGAATTGCCGATCTCGGTCGTGTAGTCAAGTTTCAGCACGTCTGCCATTTGCCTGACCATCTCCCCATCTTCAGTGAACGCACCATCGCCAACCCTCTCGAGCATGAACTTTGCTTCCAGGTCAAAGTCTCGACAGGCCAGTGCAGCGTCGAGGTCTTTCGCTCGATACGCGTCCTCCAGCGTCAGGATGGCGCCTTCTGGAGTCGTCCGATCATGAGCTATGTCGCTTCCGCCAGCAGAGGACGATCCTCCGCCACAGCCCGTAAATAGTAAAACGGCTGTTAGTAACACGGCTAATGGCAGAGCTTTGATCATGACCAGATTCCTCAACTTGAGTTTTATGAACCAGCTGCCACCATGTTTGCATGGCAGCGTTCACAGTAAGCAGTCGCTTATATGTTTTCGCACATGAAATCTGCGAATTGTCCTTGCCGTGCAGACTGGGGTGTAATCGATATGTGTGTTT
>CALFOL010000477.1 GCA_937919915.1 uncultured Planctomycetaceae bacterium | reverse complement strand
TTTTCCAACCCCAACGGCCAAGCCAATAATCCCCTTCCCGGACACGCTGCTAGGGAGCGATGACGCCGCAGATTGGGTGCTGTCGTCGCATCCCAAAGGTTCTGTTAGGGGTTCTAAATTCTTTCCAGCGTCGGACGGTTGTCTTCCACGCCTCCTCGCAGAACAATACCGGTTCGCTGCAATTCAGCTGTCGCCGGTTTCATTGTTCATTGTGTGGAAAGCCTTGCTCTATGGCCACCAAGCCATCCGTCATTATCAGTGCCTTTGCGGACGAAGCCGCCAATCATCGAACTGCTTTAGAGCAAATGACGGCTCTGGCAGCGATCGGAATTCGTCACTACAGCCCGCGTTTCATTGACGTCGAAGGCGATGGCAAAATCCAGCACGTCGTGGATCTGTCTCCTGAACAATACACACGACTTAAAGAGTATCACGCCGAATACGGTGTCAGTGTGACCAGCATTGGAGCCCGCGTTGGCAAGATCAAACTGCTGGACGTCGACGACGGTTCCCACAATGCGTACATTCCGATCTCCGAATACCTGAACGGTGAAGTCGCAAAGACCATCGCCGCCGCCAAAGCACTGGATACAAAACTGATCCGCGGCTTTTCGTTCTACCATCCGCGCGGCACGAAGCCTGAAGAGCATCTGGACCTGGCTGCCGATCAGATTCGACAGATCACTGAAGCGTGCGCCAGCGAAGGGCTCGTCTACGGACTCGAAATCGAACCGAACCTTGTGGGAGAAACCGGCCCGCTGCTGGCGGAACTCGCGAAGCGAATCGATCATCCCAACATGGTGCTGATCTTTGATGGCGGCAACGTGGCGGCTCAGAACAAAAATCCGGTTCAGGTCTACGAAGAATACAAAGCCACTGTGCCGTATCTGGGCTGGATGCACGTGAAAGACTATCGCATCGATCCATCGTTGGTTTGGACAGGGGCGGTTGATGAGGAACGCCTGAAGAACTTTGTGCCTGCCAACGAAGGCGATGCGGGACACGAATTGGTGTTCCGAGATCTTCGAGTGCAACTACCAGCAATCAAAGAACGCTTGGCAAAACTGGGAATTCCGGGTTTCTATCTGGAAACAGAACCCCACCTGAAGGGTGGCGGTCAGTTTGGTGGCTTCAGTGGCCCCGACGGCATGGGCGTGGCTGTACGAGCGTTATGTTCGTGCCTGGACTATGCGGGCATCGATTACACGTTGCGAGGCTTTGCAGACATCCGCGAACTGCGAGGGTTTTAGAGCAATTTACCTTTTGTTGTGGACGGTTCTGGCTCGCGGGAACTGGCTCACGTAGGACGAAACGCGTCCTACGCGGCCACAAGTCAGCGAAATTCGCTGTAGCATCGTTTGTTTATCCCGATGCCTTTCAATTTTCCCCAACGTGATTTGCGGTAACGATTTAGCCTCGCGTGAATAGATGCGGGGAAGAACGACCAGCGAGGTTCTACCGCGCCAAATCCGATGAATGATGTCGCATCGCGTCTGGCCCCCTGTCTTAACATGATCTCACCGGGGTACGCGTGAAATACGGGCAGTGCCCAATCGTATTCGATCATTTATCGTGCGCTCTACCCGGCGTGCATTCACGCCGGGCTAGATTGCATTCGGATGACTGACGAAAATGAATGCAGCACCACTTGTTGTGACTACAGCGTATTACGCTGACTTGCGGTTTTGGCAGACGGTTTTCGACGACAAATCGCCCGCTCCCACGAGCCCAACGCATCCACTGGTTTAGGTAAACTGCTCTAACGGAACCTGCCTTGGTGTCAACGGCTGTGTTGGCGAAAGCCAATGAACGTGTCAATTCGCATCAGCCATGTACGCCGCTGCGTGTTGCAGCGGTTTTTGCCGTGACGACGTCATGGCAGTCTGTCAACTGCCGATTTTTGCGGCCGGGAATGTCGTCAACCACTGACCGGCAGAAATCAACCGTCGTGGATCGGGCGAATCGCCTTCTCATGACGAGACTCGCTGACCTAAGATTGCCGATGTCGACGTTAGCTGCTTTGGCGGCCGACAATGTTCACCAGGGAAGAGAACAGATATGCGAACGATTGCGGTAATGAATCAAAAAGGCGGTGTTGGCAAGACAACCACCAGCGTCAATCTGGCAGCGGCTTTGGCTCGCATGGGCAGCAAAGTCTGCATCATTGACATGGATCCGCAAGGCCACGCTTCATTTCATGTCGGACTTGACTGCGGTCCTGGCGCTGACACGATCTACGACGTTTTCTCCGGCAGATCGACTGCTGACGAAGCTCGTCAACTGGTCGCCGAGAATCTATCGATCCTGCCGTCTAACATTGATCTCGCAGCTGTTGAGGTTGAGCTGGCAAGTACGCCGGGCCGCGAGTTTATCTTAAGAGATTCCATCAAACACTGGAAAGAACAGGCTCGTTTTGACTATGTTATCATGGACTGTCCGCCATCATTAAGCGTGTTGACGATTAACGCGCTGTGTGCAGCCACGGAAGTATTGATCCCGCTGCAGCCGCACTTTTTTGCATTGCAGGGACTGTCGAAGCTGTTCGAAACCACAGCGTTGGTCAATCGACGCCTGAACCGTGGGCTGAAAGTGTCTGGTGTCGCAATGTGTCTGTATGAATCCGGCACGCGGCTGGCCGCCGACGTTACAGAAGACCTGCGTCACTTTCTAACGTCCAGCGATGCGGACACACCATGGGCAAACACGAAGATTTTCCGCAGCAAGATTCGGCGCAATATTAAGCTGGCAGAGGCCCCGAGTTTCGGTCAATCAATCTTCGATTACGCTCCTACCTGCCCAGGTGCCAAAGACTATGCGGATTTGGCGAAAGAGTTTCACGCCCTGTCAGCTGGTCTGACAGGAGACCCGTCTGATACCAAGGTGGAAGCCTCCCAAGCCGCATAGAAGCGGTTTACCATCGTCGTAGCTGCCGTCGCCAGACGGCGGATCTGCTAGGCTCACGCTATTTTTCTTCGCCGTGAGCGCCATCCTCTTTCGCCGTCTTTAACGTCGACATGTATTCGACCAGGTCGCGAATCTCATCGCGGCTCAGGTTTTTGGCGATGTCAGCCGGCATACCGCTGAGTCCCTTTGCTCGCTCGTCGATATCTTCCGTCGCGACAGTGATGATCGCGCCTTTGGGATTCATCAGTTTCACGAGTTTGTCGGTCTCTTCCTTGATGATGCCGCTGTGGACCTTACCGTCAACATCAACGATGATCGTGGTTTCAAAGCCCTTCGCGATCTTTGCACTCGGATCGACAATCGCTTCCAGCAGGTAGCTGCGATCTTTGTCTTTTGATACCGCAGACAAGTCGGGGCCAACATCCGCACCATCACCGTTGACTTTGTGACATCGTCGGCACGACGCGGCTGCTCGGCCAAAGAAGATCACATATCCACGACCGGCGTCTCCGCCTTCCAGACAGTCGCTCCACTGTCCCAGAGTGTCCCCAGGTTGTTGGTTAACCCGATATAACCTGACGCGTTCGGTGAGCTCGACACTACCCACAACTTCCGCGGCCTTCAGCACATCCAGTGAGACTGCCGGAGAAAGTTCGCCTGCAGCGAATTTTTCAAACGCAGCCTCTACCACCGCCTGAGCTGACTCGCCCTGAATTTGGCCAAGCAGCGCGAAGGCTGTTTGTTGTCCCTTCACACTGCCGGCCTCGATGACCTCTGCCAACGCGAGAACGGCCTGTTCGGGGTGGCGTTCGGAGAGTAGCTGCAGGGACGCAATCTGAATAGCTTCGGAAGGATCCCGCCGTCCAGCCTCCAGCAATCCGTCAACGTCGTCGCTGAGTTTCGCCAGAGCCCGAAAGGCCGCCACCCGCAGATTTTCGCTGGTGTCTTCGTCATCCAGAGTCTCCTTCAGTGCCGGCACAACGTCTTTGATGCCCAGTTGAGCCGCCACTTCGATCGTCGCCTGGCGAACATCTGAAGGGCCCGCCAGCATACCAGCAAGATTGGACTGTATCGACGCTTTCAATCCCTCAACGTTTCGTTTTGGCAGTGTTCGATAACGTCCCGTGACGGTATCTGTCTGTTGTGGATCATTCCATGTCTTCAACATATTGGCAGCGATCAGACGAATGTTGTCCGGTCGAAATTCGTCTGCCGCAACACCGGCAACCAACTCCGCGTGACGCTTGCCTCCAAGACGATAACCAGCCTCCAGAGCTCGGCGAACGGTTGCCGGCTCTGAAATTCCTTTTGGCCCCGTCGCAGCAACAGCCAGTCGCGCAGACAACGCGTCCAACGCCGTATCGGTGCCCTGCTCGGTAATCGCGCGAGCCGCTTCGGCCACGACGGTGGAATCTTCGTCGCCCAGCATTTGCCCGATGTCATCGCGCCGCAGGCGTCGCAACGCCACGGTCATCGCCAGCCGCACGGCGACCGGGCGCTTGAGTGTCTGTTCCGTAACCAGTATGCCGGGCGAGCGTTCCTCCAGGCTCGTTAGTCCCATTACAGCCTGATGACGAATAACCGGGTCAGCATTGTCGTTGCGCTGCAGCAGATCCAGTAAAGCTATCAGGTCGCTCGATTCCCCGATCGCGCCCAACGCTACGGCCGCGAAACCAGCAGCACGCAGGTCGTCATCGCTGGTGATTTTCGTCAGTGATTCTCTGGCAGTTGTATGCATCTGGCCGTCCAGCACAGCAGCAATGCCGTGACGAGACACAAGGTCGGTGAGTACTCGAATTTGCTGAACATGAACTTCAGCATCGGCAGCTGGCGATGTCAGGCAATGCTGTGCAACAAGTTTCGTATCTTCAACCGACTTCAGTCCCAATTGCCATAGTCCCCATGTTGCATGCAGCGGTGTGAATTCATCAGCGGTGCTGGTCGCTGCCACATACAGTTCTTTGCGATCGCCATTCTTCACCAGCTGAAACTGCGCCGCCTGTCGCACGCGTCGGTCAGCATGACCAAGCAGTTCTACAAGATCAGTCGTCTTCGCGACGGCAACGCCACCATTCAGCAGTGTTGGTACATTCGCACCGGCGACTGCAGAGATATGTTCGTTGTCAGAGAAACGGTAGAGCCGTCCTTTGCCTTCGCCCACCCAGCCGTTCACCCAGTCGGTCACATACAAGCTTCCGTCGGGAGCAAAGTCGACGTCTGTTCCCAGAATTGACCATAGAAATTCATGCGAATCTGTCAGCTCGAATGTCGCTCCTTTTGGCTTCACGCTGAAGCTGCGAATCCCGCTGTTTCCAGCAGCGCCGCGAAAGTCGGCCATGAAAAAATGGTTCTCATAGCGATCCGCGAGTCCCAGACCGGGATAATACGTCAGCCCGGACGGACCATCTCCCAGGTTGGCAATCGGCGGCACAATGTACGCTGGCTGAACAGCAGTGGTCTCAATGTCCGCGCGGTACGGATGCCACATGCGTTCGCGATTCCACGGACCACGGTCATCCAGATACTGGAAGTACATTCGCCAGCCCGTATCACCGTTTTGAACAATGTACACCCACCTCGCTTTGTCGCCGCCGTCGGAGTTGTTGTCGCCCGTCCACAGGTTTCCATAGTTGTCGAACGTTAGTTCCTGCGGATTTCGGAGCCCTTCCGCAAAGACTTCCAGGTGGGTGCCGTCAACGTCGCAGCGAAAGACAGCACCCGAGTCGACCTTTTTAAGTCGCGTGCCCTCTTTAGTGATCACATTATAGCCGCGGTCACCGATGCTGAAGTACAACCGTCCATCAGGACCGACTGTCAGTCCGTGCATGTCATGGCCGCGAAACGCTACTCGCACGCCATATCCGTGGTGCAGCGCATCAGTGCGATCGGCGACGCCATCGTTGTCGGTGTCTTCCAGCATCCACAGTTTCGGGATACATGTATAGTAAACCTTGCCGTCGTGCTCGATCACGCCGGCACCTGTTCCGTCCAGAATGTCGTTGAAGCCTTCCGCAAACACTTTGTCGTCGTCGAAAGTGCCATCGTTGTTTGTGTCGCGAAGAACTCGAATGCGATCGTGCTGCGTCGCGTACTTAGCGACATCGTCGCCGAGATACCTCTTGAACATCGCCAGACGTTCCTCGACCGTCTCCAGCTGCAGGTCGTTGTTCAACCAATCCATGTGGCTCCTGTTGTCTTCGACACCGACTTCCTGGCGAAATGTTTCGCACACATAGACGCGGCCGTCGCTGGCGACGTAAAACGCCACAGGATTCGCCAGCGCGGGTTCAGACGCCAGCAGCGAACCGGTCATCCCTTCAGGAATCACAAAGCCCTGCAGCGCGAGTTTTGCGTCATTCGAAGCGGCGGCGATGTTGGGTTTGTAGTCGTCTGCAACAACGGCGCTGGTCAGCGCAGACAGGACAGCAAGCAGGCATACGGGCAGCGGCGGCGATCGAAACATGGGGAGTGCTCTGATGATCAAAAACTCGAATGGACGGAGGGACGCGGCCAATCACGTCAGAAGAACTGAGCTACGCGCAGCTGGGATTGTCCGATGGTCTTCGAGAGAAACAATTGCGGAATGTTGCTGATCACAAATTCTCAACACTTTGCTCGTCAGAGCCGTCCACTACCGCGTATTACGCTGACTTGTCGCCGCGGGCACGCGTGTTGCTCGCGGGCGGAGGCTTTTGCAATATGCTGTGTTCAACGTGAAGAATACTCAGGCATCAGACTCAACCAATACCATCGCCTCGATTTTTCCACTGTTTTGAACGTGGCCATACACAGTCTCGCTGTCCGAGTGATACCCCAGCACAGTGCGTAGTGTTTCGCCCCGTCGCAGACTGCGATACAGCAGCAGTTGCAGCATTCCCGCACGCACTCGGAATGCTTGAGCTTCGAAGGCAGAATTCACTCTGCGTTCTTCCGTCACAGTTAGTCTGTTCCAATCTGCCTCGCGATGTTTGCGATCTGGATGCCAGTCCAGCAGCACCGGCATAACCACGCCGCCACGATTTTCTGCCGTTGAAATCAGATCATCCTTCACAATCTCGAAATTCCCCGCCGTTCCCTGAATACGGTCATCAGGCAGCCAGCACGGAATCGCTCGCACATCGACGCGTCCATCGCTGAACCGAATCTCTCGAGTAACAGGATTCGGATGCGCCGTGAAAGACTCCGAGAGACTCAGCCCGTTTTCAACCCGGATGTTGGCCGCGGCAGACGGCGCAGAAACAGTCGTGGTGATCACTGCGAATTGTTCTTTCAATGCCAGCATGATGTGGATCACATGTCTGACGCAGTCTTCGGAACCAGCTTCCAGCTCTGCAAATGCCACGTCGTTGTCCTGGAACCAACACGTGCAGACCCAGTTGCCAGCCGGCACAACGGTTTTCCCGTCGACGGTGATCTGGTTCTGTAAGCCGCCGACCGAAAACTCGGAGCCACGCGTAACGACTTTCAGGTTCGGCCCGGCGAGATTCCAGGTGACAAAAATCGCGTCGGCATCCGCGGTCAGTGTGTTCCGCAACAACGCTGTCGCGGCCCAGTCGGATTGACTGCTGGGCACGTCCGAGTTTTGGGATGGTTTGTGCTTCTTTTCCAGACCCCGCGAGAGCGACTTCAGCAGAGCAGGCAACGAACTGTCCGTCCGGAGTTCTGTGAGCTCAATGGCACGGGTCAACAGTTCCAGCGAGTGGCCGTGGGGGACATCATCGTTGGAAATGGATTCCGGCAGAAACCCCGACGTGATGGTCAGGGCCCCGATTTGCGTAAGGCACAGGTTCCAGCGAGTCAGAGTTACGGCACGAGCCCACGGTTCTTTGAACACCTTCGACCACGTCTGGACTCGTACAAACGGAGCCAGCCACTTCGTCAAATTCGCCGAGAGGTCGGCGTGCAGCGTGCCATCTGTATCGGTCGACGATTCCAGAAAATCCGCGAGGTACTCGAGGCCTTTGGCGCGTAGCAGTTTCGAGCACTGCAGCGGAGCGAACAGCAAACTCAGAACATACGGCAACTCTCCCTGAGTCATGATGTCGGAAATCGCGGGGCAGGAATCTTCGTCACCGACAGTCGCGTCTGATGCTGTCGAGGAAAGATCCGAGGTGGCCAGATTCACATAAACCAGGGCGAATTGTTCAGGTGTGAATTCCGCTGGGTACCGCATCAGTGCTTCCGCCGCAAGCAGCGACTGAAAAGCGGAGCCTGTCCCCGGCGCGGTTGAGAACGTGTTCGCAATATCCTGACAAATGGCAGCCGGTGCGGAGTCCGCAAGCTTCACGAGCAACTGGTCATCTGCCTGAAGGTTCGCAGGCGTCTGTGCAGACCACCTTGCTGCCAGCTGATTTTCCTCCAAAACTTTATTCAGCTTGTTGCGAACCTTCGCCTGCTCTTTCATGAAAGCGTGTTGAAAGGCGAACGCATCACCGGCTGTGAGCGCTTTACGAAAGGCTGCGTCAGCAGATTTCTTTAGGGGAAGAGAACGGAGTTGGTCGAGTATAGGAGCAGTCATGGCAGAGAGCATATTCAGCCGAGTGACCAATTTCCCGATCCTCGCCTGAAATTTATCGTGACAAGGCGAATATTTGGCCCAAACAAAGCAATTGTTGCCGTTGGCTGGCGGGAACAAATCAGCCACGAGCCGCCTGCGCTGCCTGCGCTGCGACTTATTCTGCCAGCGAGGCCATGTCCGGACAGGTGCAAATCAGGTGACGGTCACCGTAGACGTTGTCCACGCGACTGACTGGTGGCCAGTATTTGAATTCACGTAACCATGGTGCCGGATAGGCCGCTTGCTCACGCGAATATTTGTGGTTCCAGTTGTCTGCCAGTAAAACAGCAGCGGTGTGCGGAGCGTTCTTCAGGGCGTTGTCGTCCCGGTCTGCGCGGCCGTCCCGGATGTCCATGATTTCCGCATGGATCGAGATCATCGCGTCGCAGAAGCGATCCAGTTCCGCTCGTGATTCACTTTCTGTGGGTTCGACCATCAGCGTTCCACTGACAGGCCACGACATGGTGGGCGAGTGGAAGCCGTAATCCATCAATCGCTTCGCAACGTCTTCCACTTCAACGCCAGCCACCTCTTTGAACGGACGCAGGTCCAGAATACATTCATGTGCCACCAGGTTACTGGATCCGCGGTATAGCACCGGATAGTAATCCTGCAGTCGGTTGGCGATATAGTTGGCGTTCAGGATGGCGATCTTTGTGGCATCGGTCAGTCCGTCCGGGCCCATCATGGCAATGTACATCCACGAAATTGTCAGTATGCTGGCACTGCCGTAGGGCGCGGCGCTGACGGCGCCGACGTTGCTTTGCAGGTGAATCGGATGACCAGGCAGAAACGGGGCCAGGTGTTCTGCCACTCCGATTGGGCCGACGCCTGGCCCTCCGCCGCCGTGAGGAATGCAGAAGGTCTTGTGCAGGTTCAAGTGGCACACGTCAGCACCGATTTCGCCAGGCGAACACAGGCCCAGCTGAGCGTTCAGGTTGGCTCCATCCATGTAAACCTGGCCGCCCAGATCATGTACGATCGCGCAGATGTCCTTGATGCTTTCTTCGAACACGCCATGAGTCGATGGATAGGTTACCATCAACGCCGCCAGCGCGTTCCCATGTTCGGCGGCTTTCGCTTTCAGGCTGAGCACATCGATGTTCCCGTCGTCGTCGCAGTCAACCGCAACGACTTTCATGCCAACCATCACCGCACTGGCGGGGTTGGTTCCATGAGCGGACGAAGGAATCAGGCACACGTTGCGATGCGACTGGCCATTTGCTTTGTGGAACTCCCGAATCGCCAGCAGACCGGCGTATTCTCCCTGAGACCCGGCGTTGGGTTGCAGTGATACGGAATGGAAGCCCGTACACGTCGCCAGCCAGCTTTCGAGCTGCTGAATCATTTCCAGATACCCCAGCCATTGATCTTTGGGCGCGAACGGATGAATGGCGTTCACTTCCGGCCAACTGATGGGTGCCATTTCTGACGCAGCGTTCAGTTTCATTGTGCACGATCCCAGAGGGATCATGCTGGTATTGAGCGCCAGGTCTTTTGATTCCAGACGATGCAGGTACCGCATCATTTCGGTTTCGGTGTGATAAGTGTTGAACACTGGCTGCTGCAGATAGTCGTCTGTCCGCTGCAATTGCGACCCGACTTCCGGCGCACTGACTTCGACGGCAGTGGTGTCGAATATGCTGAGCAGTACCTGCACTTCCGCATCCGTCGTCTTTTCGTCCACAGTAATGCCAATGTCACCGTTATCGAACTGGCGAAGATTGAAGCCCGCTGTTTGAGCTCCAGTGAGCACAGTGTCGCTGTTGTCGGAGGACACGCGAATAGAATCGAAGAAACAGTCGCTGCGTAACTGGCAACCGGCCGCAGCCAGTGATTCGGCGATGGTCCTGGCGTGGCGATGAATGCGGTTGGCGATTTCCCGCAGGCCCTTCGGACCGTGATACACGGCATACATCGACGCCACAACGGCCAGCAGCACCTGAGCCGTGCAAATGTTGCTGGTGGCTTTGTCTCGACGAATGTGCTGCTCACGAGTCTGCAGCGCCAATCGGTAAGCCGGCTTGCCGTTGACGTCTTTCGAAACACCGACCAGCCGGCCCGGCAGTTTTCGTTTCATGCTGTCGACGCAGGCGATCCATGCAGCGTGCGGTCCACCGAATCCCAGCGGCACGCCAAACCGCTGGCTGTTGCCGATCGCGATGTCTGCGCCGAGTTCTCCCGGAGGCTGCAGGATGGTCAATGCCAGCAGATCAGCGGCCATCACGACACTGGCTTTGGCTGCGTGAGCCCGTTCTGCGAACGAACGGTAATCTTCGATATGTCCGCTGGTATCGGGATACTGCACCAGCGCGCCGAAGACGCCGTCGTTGAATTCGAACGTGCTGTGATCACCGACAACGATGTCGATCCCAAGTGGCTCTGCACGAGTTTGTATAACGGCAATCGTTTGCGGATGACAGCCGGCTGATACAAAGAAGGTCTTCGCATTGCGATGTCCCGCCGCGCACATACTCATCGCTTCGGCCGCCGCCGTGCCTTCGTCCAGCAATGAGGCGTTGGCGACATCGAGTCCGCTGAGTTCAGTGATCAGCGTTTGAAAGTTCAGGCACGCTTCCAGACGGCCTTGAGAGATTTCCGGCTGATACGGAGTGTAGGCGGTATACCAACCCGGATTCTCAAGAATGTTTCGCTGAATCACTGACGGAGTAATGCAGTCGTGGTAACCCATGCCGATCAGGGAACGTTTGACCTGATTGCGGCTCATGATCTGCTTCAGCCAGGCCAACGCCTCCATTTCGCTTTTTGCTGGAGGAAGTTCAAACGGCAGCTCACGTTTGATGTTGTTCGGGACAGCGGCAGCTGCAAGAGCGTCGACAGTGTCGAATCCCAGAGCGTTGGCCATCGATCCGGCGACTTCGGAAGAGACGCCCAGATGACGGTTGCGAAACGCATCCAGTGCAGCGGATGTTGTGGTCTGAGGCTGTACGATGAGCTGTGAGGTAGACATTTGCGGATTAAAAAGTGCTGAGGACTGGGTTTGCGGAAGTACTGTAACTGTTTTGGGAGCATCCTGTCGCCTGGACTAAACCGGATCGACCGGGACTTTCCAACCGTGTTTCTCGAAGAACGGCACGTAGATCGAAGAGATCCACAATCGATCTTCTGGATTCGGAATATGAAAGTAGTTGTGCGGGTGGATCATCTTGTCAGAATCAGAAGTCAAGTCGATCAAATATCGATCAGGCAGACTGCGGCGACTTAGAAATCTGAGTTCGAACGGTTCCAGCAGTAGTGGGTTCATCGCATCGAAGACGCCGAGATGGTTTGCGCGAGCTTTTTGCACAGCATTGCGGGCCATCTGGAGTTCGCGATCCGTCGATGCCAGTTCTTTGGCTTTGCCTGGAGGAATCACGGCTTTGGCGATCGAATCCGGCCGTTCCCACGGATTCATGTTTGGCCAGATAAAGTAGGGAAATGCCAGGCCTCGTTCCAACATTCTCATGTTGTAAGTCGGCGGACGAGGGGTCGGTTCGGTGCGAGACGGCTGGTCGCGATTGATGGTGCACAGGAAGCGGCCGTAGCCATCCATAACTTCGAAACCGAAGCCCATAAAGTAGCCGAATTCAGCAGCCGTCTGCCCCATGATCTCCATGTCTTTGGTGATCATTGCCTGCAGTGCTTCCTTTGCTTTGTCGGCGTGGTCACTATGGATGCTACCTGGCTGGCCGACAACTTTCGCCTGAATCCACGTTCTCAACGGATCTGGTACTTTGCCCCGGTACTCGCCCCATTTGCTGTCGAAGGGCGTTGTCAGGAAGTCGTTCCACTCGGGCTTGTCGAGGTCGACGAAACGAAACTTTGGCCCCGGGAAAGTGAAGCTGACTTCTGGTGTATCGATCCCCAGTAATCTGACCCCGATATTTCCTTTCGGCATAACATTTAGCGTGTCGCCATCGTGCACGTGTTCTGCCACTGTTCCTGGCCGTCCGGAATAAATGCCAGGAATGGCGACACCTGTAGTGCGATTGTTTTCCGAGTCCGAGCGAATGGCTTTCGGCATAAGTTTTCCGCCTGCTAACCAGCTGTTGAGCCGTGAGTGTGGTAACTGTCTCGGACCGGTATAGTCGGCTCTTGCGACACAATTGTAGTCAAGGAAGACCCTGTTCGCACTCAGATACCGCCGAAAGTCAGGTGGAGACCGGTTTTCAATCGGAGTTCCGGACCCAGCTTAAGGTGGCCTGGTCGTGCGACCGCCCACCAGTCTGAAATGTCCGCCATTGTCTTCCCGAAGAGAGCACAGTCCCGGCTCTCGCTGTGCATAAAAAAGCGACCGAACGTTTGACCGCTCGGTCGCTCTCGAATTCTTTCGCTCGCTCGACCAAAAGTCGAGGCGTTCTTTCCGCAGACTAGCCTTTGTAGAACGGATGAGACGCAGTGTCGCGTTGAGCCAGAACTTCGTCGATCGATGGCTCACCCTTCATGGCGCGCTCGATAGACTCTTTTGTGGCCTTGTAGTTGTTTTCGTAGATTGCAGTATCGTCCGCTGCGTCCCAGTGAATGAAAACGCCGCAAACGATGACGAGGTTTTCGCACTGATCTTTAGGAATTACACCCGACTTCACACAGTCAGCGACAGCGTTGGCGACAGCTTTCTGAGCTGGGCCGAACATCTGAACTGCTTGCTTGGCACCTTTGATAGTCACTTTTGTGATCATCACGGTGGCAGGCTTCACGAGGAGGTTTGGAGTCCCTGCCAACAGGTTGCTGTGGCCCATTTTCTGGTCAGCCAATGCATTGGCAAACGCAGCACCAACAGGACCGTTTTTGTCACCAATCAGGAGGTCGATGTGAGCAACTTCGTTACCGTCACCAGCGAGTGATTCGCCAACATACATAGACATTCTTCAGATCCTTTCCAGATCAAGCATTTATTAAACCGTCGGTCCGCACCCACAAGTTCCGACAACACTTCGCAACCGGCGGTAGAAATAACCAAAAATCAAAGCGATCCAGTCGGTTTTCAGACGATTCGTACACAAGTGGGAAGCATTGCTATTCTGGCGTCAATCTTCAAGCGTTGACGCCCTGTTCCCTGGATTGCCGGCAGACTTTTCTACGCAAAGTTTATCGAATTTTGCCTTTCCGACAGCTCGTTTTGTGATCCTGCGGATATCTGCCACGTTTTCAGACCTAATTCCCTGAGGTGGGACCGTCTGCATCGCAACTGCCCAGACCGTTGTGTTATTCAGAATCGCTCAATATCACGCCAGACATAGATTGACCACTTTGTGACCGTCCTTTTGCCCACGCCAATCCTCGGCATCGTTTCTCTGTTGCTGGGATCCGAACCCGCCGCATCAGTCTGGGCGATCCTGCTGCTGATTGTTCTCGGCCTGCTGGCGATCATAAAAGGCGGCGATATGTTTACCGATAGTTCGGTCCACATCGCTCGCATCACAAAGGTCCCTCCGCTCATTGTGGGGGCGACAATCGTCAGTATGGCGACTTCGTTTCCCGAATTTATGGTCTCCCTGACCGGTGCGTTGTCCGGAGCCACGGAATTCGCCGTCGGCAACGTTGTCGGATCCTGCCTTTGCAATATCGGCTTGATTGTTGGTTCCTGTGCGATCGTCAGAAGTTACATCGCGAAACGTTCCAACACGGCCTCAGGGATTTCAGCGAGTCGCGAAATGCTGGCGGGACCAGGCATCTTCATGCTGGTAACAGCGGCCGTCACCTGTCTGTTTAGCTGGTTTGATTCCGGGACCGAAGGGGTTCCCTTTGGGATTTCCAGGTGGCAGGCTGTGGTGTTGCTGATCGGCATGTTCTGGTACCTGGCGTATTCCGTCCGGCAGGCCAAACAGGCTCGCCACGAAACATCACTGGCTGACCAGACTAACGAACCCAAAGTGACATTCGCGGATATCGGCCTCACAACGTTTACGTTTCTGCTCGCCTGTGGAGTGGTCGTGCTTGGCAGTCGACTGCTGGTGACCAATGGCGAGTCACTGGCGAACATGCTGGGCGTGCCGCAGTTGGTATTGGGATTGACACTGTTCGCGATGGGAACCTCACTGCCGGAATTCACAATTTCCATGATCGCCGTCCTGAAGGGGCACGAAGCTCTGGGGATTGGCAACATTATCGGTTCAAACGTGTTGAATATCTGCTGGGTGCTGGCGTCCTGCGCTTTGATCAGACCACTGCCGATCAGTGCTCAAACAGTTTATGTGGACCTGCCTGTGACGATGCTGCTGACAGTAATGTTGGTGACTCTGCCGTGGAAGAATGAACGCATCACAACCGGCATCGGCTGGGCGTTACTAGCCGTGTACACCGTGCATCTGGTTGGTGTAACAGTCGCCAGTATGGTGTAGATGCTGCAGTTGTAGCGTTGAGTGGGCATCTCAGTTTGACACTTATAGCGTATTACGCTGACTTGTGGCCGCGGGCACGCGTTTCGATCGAAGAAAGCCTGTGCCCGCGAGCGAGTACCGTTCACAACAATATGTAAACTGCTCTAGACAATCGGCCGCCAGGGAACCTGCGATTGGGGGCAGCGTGCGAGCCAGTTGCTCGGTCTACTGATTCTCGCGGAAATGTTCATTCTGTACGGGAATGGTCGCATTCAGAATTGCACGCAGTACTTCGGCCGGTGACCGATTGCAGTCAATGCGTTCGATGATGCTGGGATCGTATTTCTCCAGCACTGGTGCGGTCACTTTTTCGTACAACTCAAAACGATGACGGATGATGTCTTCGTTGGCATCATCTGTGCGGTTTTCGCGAATCGCCCGACGACGAATTCGGTGAACCATGTCTTCCATGTCGCTGCATTCCAGATAGATGATCCGGTAGATCTCAAGGTACTCCTTGACGACCTCAACCTGTTCGACGTTTCTAGGCATGCCGTCCAGAACCAACAGGTCTTCGCGAGGCTTGTACCAGGACAACGCCACGTAGGCATCAACAGCCTTCTTCCAGATCTTCATCGTCAGTTCGTCGGCAACAAGTTCGCCTCGAGAAATCGAATCGTAAACCTGCTTGCCGTCGGTCGAACCGATGTCGATGGCACGAAACACGTCGCCCACGGACAGATGAAAAAATCCGGGGATGTTGGCGAGGATCTTGCCCTGTGTTCCCTTACCAACACCAGGAGGCCCAAACAGGAGCACACAGCGAAATCGTTTTTTGGGAGGCATTTTTTCGTCTCACGAATCCAGAATACAGTCCAGCGTCGGAGTATTGCAGCCGAGCAGTCTTTACGACAGTCGGAGCTTCAGAAATCTTCCATCAGCCATTTTGGGAATTCCACAGGGGATCAGCCCAATTTCCGCATGCCGGGGCGGAAAGTGCCCTGCAAGTATCGATTTGATGAGTTCGTGTGCCACTGGGCTTCACCAGTGCTGTGTTTTTGGCTCTTCGACCACAGAGCAGGCAGAGCCAGTAGCACACTTTCTCAACAGACTAGCTGTCGATCCGGTAAGTGCTGTGGCATGAAATTGAGTTTTGTCTCAGACTT
>CALFOL010000476.1 GCA_937919915.1 uncultured Planctomycetaceae bacterium | reverse complement strand
GAGCTACCGCTGCCGCCGTTTTACCACGCCTATGGCGCGGCACAGCGTCGATTGGCGCGCATTTACAACGTGGCCCTGATTCCAAAGCACCTGTTTTTGTCGGTCATTGCCGAAGAGGATTCGACACTGGACACGATTCACCTGACACAATCCGGTCATCAACGAATGGCGGATGCGGTCTGGAGCGTCGTGGCACCTGCCTTCGATGAGACGCAAGCCCAATAGTGGCCCGTCGCGGTCGATAGACCATGCCGATTGGCAGTGGCTAAAGAATACCTTCAAAGTCCGCTTCAATCTGCTTCAGGTCCAGGCGGCGCAGGAAGTTCGAATAACACAACCACGCGGACAAAGCCTGCCCATCGGCAAACTGTGTGGGGATGTGTTTCGGCGGCAGAACCAAGCCTTCGTCCACGGCTTGCCGAAGTGTTTTTAAGTCCGCCAGCGTAGCTTTGCCACAGAACAACATCGGAATTCGGTCAAGCAGTCCGCGACGAACGGCGACACTGATGTAGTTGAAAACCAGGACGAATCCTTTGCTGTAACTCAGGTCCTTCGTGAAGGGACCGCCATCAGGAGTGCTGCCGCGAAAGATTCGGACGGCCAGCGTGTAGCTGTCGTGTTCTGTGTATCCCTGAGTAAGAAAGAAATGAAACACTTCCAGAAAATTGGCTCCCTTTTCCGCCATCTCCACCCCGAGGATTCGGTTCGTGACCTTGCGAACGCGTTCCGGATAGGAAGACAGCGTGATCAGTTCGGTGAAGATCGCCAGACCTTCCTGTGTGATCGTTGACGACGGTGGCCCTTTGCTGAGGAACGTACAATACGGCTGTTGGTGCCCGTTCATTGTTGTGCCAAGATGCACCCAGCCTTCGTGAACTTCCAGCAATCGCAGGTCGCGTTGATTAAACATCGCGCCCGAGCGAAGTTTGATGTAGTCCGCTCCAGCAGCAGCATCCGCGATGATTCCATCACTCATCTGAACGGTCAACGGGTGCTCGGGGCATGGCATGGAAACGTCCAGGCGACTCTGCAATATCCCCACAGCTTCCTCCGCCGGAATCGTGCGTTCTTCGCTCATGTCCGGAAATCGCTTTTCGATCGAATCCAGTGACGCGGACATCATTCGACCAAGATCAGCCAGCGTTGGTTCGCCGGAATGAAAAACGTCTTCGGCGCTGCCGTACAGTTCGCGAGACTTTCGAGAAAAGCCTGGCGTGCCGCGGCGTGTCAGCATCTGTACGACCACCTTATATTCACGACACATCCTGCGCATGATGACCGCAATCGGGTTGTATTCACCCAGTTGACGTTTGATGTCGAGTTCCAGTTCACTCAGTTCCGTCTGTTTTGTCTCCGCACAATACGGCAGTGGCCGACTGTTGTAATAGACGGCGTCGACCGCCGGCAGGTTTTTGCACTTGTCGGCGAAGAACTGCTGTTCGATCGCATCGTCCCATTTAATCGCGTCGAGAACTCGGATGTCTGCCTGCGCAATGACAAGGCGATCTGACAATTCGCGAACTGTCTGCTGATACCTGGTAGGGGATTGCATGAAATTGGATTCGGATAGAACGTAGATTCGATTGGAAATCGAATCAGAATTTGTGAGCTTCTCGCGGAGCGAATCTGCCCCTGAGCAACGCGTGGTGTCGAACTTCGACGGCCCGTCAAACGCACCGCGGACCGTTTAAGGGCATGGAGCAAAACGACCTCACTGCGGCAATTCTCCGCTCTGTCCCGTTTCAGGCATCATCGCCGAAATCGTGAATCAGGTCCAGATTTCCCCTGGCGACGATAAGGACCGGGCGGACCGTGCCCAATTCCGGTGCATTTTATTATGTGGCCGTCTTTTACGGTTGACGTGCATTATATGATCGGCCTCGACAATGAGTCTACCGGAATACGAGACGTGGGTCATCCATCCTCGATCAGCAATCTACCGCACTGGTCGAGAACGGCATTCATCAAATGGGAGAGGAGCGGTTCGCAGGAATACAGACACAGCGACAGTCCGTCGTCTTGCAAGTAGACGGTATCGAGCCACTCATTATCTGGGTTTCCAGTTGTGTTGTACGAGTATGCGGTTCCGTTGGTTTTGAGGAATCCGGGAGCGTCACGGAGTGTCCGATCAAGTGATTGTCCGCGGATATCATTCTCAAACGCAGCAGAGTCTTCGGGGGTCAGCGTGATCTTGTACTCGATTCCCATTATTTGTTGATCACCAATCCTCTGCCCAACTAACAATGAACGCCGTGTCGATCTTTACGACCGCGGCCCGAAGCCTATTAGCGACGTCCTCGGACCCCTCAAACGCTATGAAAGAACTGGAGGTCATGGCGTCGTAGCCCATGCCATGCTCGAACAACGCAGGACGGATCGACGCAAATCTTGTGGCGAAATCGAATGCGTCGTCGAAAGGCCACGAAACAGTGATTACTCCCTCGACAGCCATCTTTGCCAAATAACGAATTGCGTTCACCGGGCCGCGGCGATCGATTTTCCATTGCCAAACCACTCGGCTCCGCGACTCCGTGTGCAACGCATTGTTCGTCAACATTTTCCCGATCAACCAAATTGTTCGACAGCACAGTCGTACGTATTCAGATGTCCTGAGACCACAATATCAATGCCGTTTTTTCCAGGTAACGTGTAGCCTCCAGCGAGATTCCAGACAATTGGCACTTGCCCACCACGGCAAGCCGAAAACACAAGCGCATCACGTGTGCGTGTTTCATCGAGAGAAAGTACGCCACCACCGGCCGGGTCGCCAATAAGTACATCCATTCCGGCCTGATAGATCACCAGGTCGACATTGCGTTTTTCGATTGATTCACACACACGTTCTATCTCCTGCAGGTAGGCTCTTGCGTGTGCGGGACGGCTGAACTTGTAGCCAAGTGAATTGTGAACAATTCGAGTATCATCGAGACGAGCGAGGATGTCATTCGTCCCGTTGCCACGGTGATAATCGCAATCCAGAATCAGGACTCTGTTAACCGACGGCTTGGACAATGCAAGCTGCGCAGCGAGAGGCAGGGCGTTAAGTAAACAAAAGACGCCGGGTTGTGCCCAATGAGCGTGATGGAATCCGCTAGTCGGCGAAAAGGCACAGCCGAATTCAAGTGCTGCGAATGTCGCCGCAACCATACTTGCCGTACAGTGTTCGATTGCAGTCACCATACAGTCGGACACAGGATTTGATGCCGCTTCGAATGTGTCGACATCAGCATCAGTAACCGACCTGACATAGGAGGGGGCGTGAATGCCACTCCATTGC
>CALFOL010000475.1 GCA_937919915.1 uncultured Planctomycetaceae bacterium | reverse complement strand
GACGGACCTGTCGGTTGGCTCCTGCGGAGCAGCCTATCTCAACAGACCGCTGGCCGACACATCGCGGCGGCGTTGGGTTGCCGGTCGGTCAAACGATGCTGGCTGCCGGATGGCAGGTTTGGACTCTGCCGCCGGGAAAGTACATCATGAAGGGCACTGCCTCAATCACCGCTGGGTTTGGCAGTGCAGCACTTGATCCGTTGTTACCACATCGCGGTTTCACGGCCAAAACACATGACTTTCCACCTGTTGGAAAAACGACATCGATCTCTGTTCAACTTCAGGCCGCCAGCTTCCAGGCCGAGGCGATCGACGCGCCGTTGTAGTCACCGCTTTGATACCTTCACCAGAAACAACTGGACCGTTGTTCGTTGCGGTCCATGGACCACAAGGACTCACGTCCGTGGCTACAACCTGTCTGTCGTGCCGTTGGGACTGAATCGCACTCCCGATGAACACTCATCATCCATGAACCCAGCCTCTTACCGGCTCCATATCCTTCACGGCGTTGCCTTTTAGGGGAAGAGAACCATTGAATTCGGGTCTTGGGGTGATGCGCCAGGCTTGTGTGTTGATGCCGTTCAGGCCAAGCACATTCGGCGCCTGGCAGCATTGGCGGGGAGCCCCAGTCACGGATCTTTTTTCGGGACTATGCCTTAGTTCGCTTAGTGCACGCAGTAGTCAATGATGCGGGCCAGTTCTGAACGCAACTGAGCTCGGTGGATGATTCGATCCACAAAGCCGTGCTTCAGCAGAAACTCACTGGTCTGGAAATCGTCCGGCAGCTCGATCTTGCACGTAGCCTGAACAACTCGCGGTCCGGCAAAACCGACCAGAGCATTCGGCTCTGCAATGATAACGTCGCCCAGTGAAGCAAAACTGGCGGCAACTCCACCCATGGTAGGATTCGTCAGCACAGAAATGAACAGCCCGCGAGCTCGACGAAAACGAGCCAGAGCGGCAGAGACCTTTGCCATCTGCATCAGCGAAATGATGCCTTCGTGCATACGAGCTCCGCCGCCGGAACCGCTTACGATGACCAGTGGCAATGACATTTCAGTCGCCTGTTCTACAGCGCGACACAGCTTTTCACCAACAACAGATCCCATGCTGCCCATGATGAAAGCAGAATCCGTCATCCCGAACACCAAGGGACGGCCTCGCATATAGCCGCGGCCCACGGTGCAGGCATCAGTCATGCCTGTTCGTTGTTGTTCGTCAACCAGGCGTTCGGCATACGGCTTGCGGTCAGCAAATCCCAGTGGATCCGTGGGACGCATGTCGGCATACCACTCTTCGAAACTGTCCGGGTCCATAAGCTGCCGGATTCTGGCAGAGGTCGCCACATAAAAGTGATGATCACATTCCGGACAAATGCTCAGGTTCTCTTCAACCTGGTTCCGAAAGACCGTTCCGCCGCAACCGTCGCAGCGCAACCAAAGACCTTCTGGAACTCCACGTTTTGGTCGCTTCATATCCTGCAGCCAGGACCGTTGTCCGGTTTGATTTGTTGTTGTCATATTCTCACTCCCGACAGCGGCGTTTCGTCCGCCTGTGGTCTGATCATCCGATATCGACTATTTTACTGATTGTCCTGATACAGTGTCAGAGGAAACCTTGGCGGGTTCTCTGCTTTCATGATTTACGAAACACGAGGAATCAAAGTTCTCCGTTTCTAACAGTTCCACGGCTTCGCGACCGTTCTCTCCGCTGAGACAGGCCGCCACCGTGATTCCTCGCTCCTGCAACGTGCAGCGAATGACCGAAGCGATGGGGTCCGGCACCACCATGGCCCACACCTTGTACTTCCGAATCGCCTTGTTGATGACTTTGTGAACTCGTTCACAAGCGTCCCCCAGGGTCTCACCTTCCGGAGGGCGGATCGTATGTGGCTTTTCTTTTCCGTTACGAAAGAACTGAGGGTAACGCTTTCGGACGTCCGCTTCCGGCAATCCCTGCCACAATCCCTGATCCACATTCCGGAGTTCTTCCACTTCTTTGACTTTTACTCCTTTGTGCGCTTCGGCAATTGCACGTGCAGTACTGCAGGCGGGATCGACGGGACTGGTGTAAATGCACTCCAGCCGAATGCCTTTCTGCTGAAGGTGCCGAACGATGGCGCTCACCTGCTCGACACCCGCTGCGTTGAGCGGCATTTCGAGTGTTCCCAGCAGACGCGATTGGTCGTCGTAGTCGGTTTCACCTGGGCGAATCAATACAATCGTCGACATTTGAGGGCCCCTTTCTAGTCGAAAAATCAAGCTGCGGATCCGCAGCTCAGGGCCTCAGAACTCAACACATCGCCTGCGCGGCGATAGTCAGCGTGGTCGAAAATCGAACTTCCCGCCACAAAAATCTCAGCGCCAGCACTGGCACACTGACCGATTGTGCCAGCGGCCACTCCGCCGTCCACGGATATCAACAGCCGTTTGCCGGCAATCTGACGGGCGCGTTGCATCTTCGGCAGAACGTCCGGAATGAATTTCTGGCCGCCGAAACCGGGGTTCACGCTCATGATCAACAATAGGTCGCAGTATTCCAGAAAAGGCTCAGCGGCTTCAATTGGAGTGCCTGGATTGATGGCCAATCCACTGACTACGTCCTGTTGGCGAATCGCCTGCAGCAGCTCTGTCGGATCTGGCACGGCCTCAAGGTGAAACGTAATCGCCTCACAACCAGCCTTCACATATTCGTCCAGATACTTAGCTGGATCCGTGATCATCAGGTGGGCATCGAATGGCGTTTCGGTCAGCTTTCTTAAACGCTCAATCACCATAGGCCCGTACGATAAATTCGGCACGAAATTGCCGTCCATCACATCGAGATGATAAAGCGGCAGTCCTGCAGCATCGATTCTCTCGACTTCATTCTGCAGATTGCCAAAGTCGCACTTCAACATCGACGGGGCAATCACCGGACGGTGTTTCCGAAGATGCGTGAGCATCGCTTCGCGTGATAACATTGAGTTTGCCGTAGAACAAGGCAGAGGATCTGTCAGCCGGAATCGGCCTCACTTCAGCGAAACGAGGTCGCCAAAAATACCCTCAAATCGAAGCCGGTATTTTCATGATCCAGGCAACGCAAGTCCAGCCGAACGGGCGACACGTCCAGGTTTCCTGAGAATGCTCGCGAAAGTTTTGAACACTGGACCGCCGAATCCGCAAATTTCGTTCGTTTTGGCACAGGAAAGGCGGTGAAGCAGGTGCCCCGTATTGTGTAATCGAGTCAATAACAGCCAGAAAAGCGTTTTGGCTGATTAGGGCAGTTTACTTATTGTTGTGGACAGTACTCGCTCGCGGGAGCAGGCTGTCTTCGATCGAAACGCGTGCCCCGCGGCCACAAGTCAGCGTAATACGCTGAGGGAATTCGCTGACCGCGGTCGGACTGGGTTGCTGAGACTGGGTTGCTGAGACTGGGTTGCTGAGAATGGAATGGGCGTTTCTCAAACAGTAACTGCCGATTTCGTTGACAGTTACAGAATCCAACGGAAATTCAAGAGGCTGACTGGACAGACAACTTGCCAACAGCGCATGAAAAAAAGCTCGCAGGCAATGACGCCGGCGAGCCCCTGAATCCGTCGCTCGAATGCTTACAGAGAAGCGATCTTCTTGATCAGGTCGACGGTACGGTTTGAGTAACCATACTCGTTGTCGTACCAGCCAATGACCTTGACCATTGTTCCACCAACAACGCTGGTGAACGATCCGTCAAAGATACAGCTGTGAGTGTCGCCCACGATGTCGCTGGAAACAATCGGGTCTGTCGTGTAGGCCATGATACCTTTGAATTCACCTTCTGAGGCAGCCTTCATGGCCGCATTGATCTCTTCAACAGTTACTGATTTGCTGAGCACTGCTGTCAGGTCAGTGATGCTTCCAGTCGGAACTGGAACTCGCAGAGCATAGCCAGTCAGCTTGCCCGCAACTTCCGGCAGAACCAAACCAACGGCCTTAGCAGCACCAGTTGATGTTGGAATGATGTTGATGGCAGCAGCACGAGCACGGCGAGGATCGCTGTGCAGCTGGTCCGCAACCTTCTGGTCGTTGGTGTACGCGTGACATGTTGTCATCAGAGCGTGCTCAAGGCCGAATTTGTCGTTCAGAACCTTGACCATCGGAGCAAGACAGTTGGTCGTGCAACTGGCGTTAGAAATACAGTGGTGATCAGCAGTCAGTTTGTTGTCGTTGACACCCAAAACAACTGTCAGGTCTGGATCTGTTGCGGGAGCAGAAATCACGACTTTTTTGGCTCCGGCTTTCAGGTGCGAATCGAAACCTGGTTTACCGTCTTTCGCTCGTCCCGTGAAGAATCCTGTAGATTCCAAGGCAACGTCAACACCCAGTTCGGCCCATGGCAGCTTGCCAGGATCTCGTTCAGCACAAACCCGGATAGTCTTGCCGTTTACGATCAGATTGCTGCCGACAGCTTCAACTGTTCCCTTGAAACGACCATGAACACTGTCGTACTTCAACAGCATTGCCAGGTCCTGAGGATTGCCGAGGTCGTTGATAGCAACAACTTCGAATTCGTCCGGGCGAGTTGCCAGAGCACGAAAAGTGATTCGACCGATACGACCAAAGCCGTTAATACCAACCTTAATTGACATTCTAATTAACTCCGACACTGAAAACTGAGGAGACGAGAACTCCGCTCAATTGAGTTGAGCAAGGCTCAGACAGGATCGCCTGTGGTATTGTTTTTTCGTCAGGTTTGACCCCAACCCGAGGCATCAGCGAGGTTCCAAATCAAGTTCGGTGTGAACCTCGCTGATGCTTCGGGCTGGTGTGAATGGATGCATTCACGCCATTAGCAATATTTCCAGACTAAAACACCATGTCGGTTGATATTCAACACTCAGTTTCCGCGCGCAAAATCAACCCATTTGGTGTCTGTTGGGCGGAATCCTAACGCCGGCGGGGCCCAATGCAAGCTCAGCCCAACCCCTTGGCTAATTTCCAGCGATTGACTGCCAATCAGTCTATGGATTGGGGAACCTGGAGCCTTATCGCAGACATTAACGCCCACTCCGTCCCCCCGCTTTGAGACATTTGACCAGCCGGGTCCTTTGCTGCATGATGTCCAAACACTGCCTGCAGAAGTATGAATGACAATCGAGACAAATTCCAGGACCAAAGAATGTACAGACGTTTCTCACTCGTTACTGCCGCGATTGTCCTCTCTGCTGCCACAAACGCCACGGCTCAGGATAACAATGCGGCTCTGAATACGGTGTCCGCGGACGAAGCCAAAGCTGGCTGGACACTGCTGTTTGACGGCAAGGACATTTCTCACTGGAGAAACGACAAGCAAGACAACGTCAGTGATGGTTGGAAGATCGAAAATGGTGTCCTGAGCCGCGTCGACCAGAAGGCTGGCGACATCATCACAAAGCAGCAATACGGGGCGTTCGAACTCACCCTGGACTATAAAATCTCCAAGGGTGGCAATAGCGGGCTAATGTATCATGTCACGGAAACAGAACAGACACCGTGGCGAACTGGTCCGGAAATCCAGATTCAGGACAACATCGACGGGCACGACCCGCAGAAGGCGGGTTGGCTATACCAGCTGTACACTAGGGAGCAGCAAAGTTGCTATTTCTGGGTTAGTTGATG
>CALFOL010000474.1 GCA_937919915.1 uncultured Planctomycetaceae bacterium | reverse complement strand
GACCACTATCAAAACTCCCCGCCACCGAGACTGCAAATGCGATTTTCCTGTTTGGTTGTACTGCTTGTCCTCACCCACGTGTGCGCGCACGGCGACGAACCGGTGGAGGCTGCGAATCCGGGCCTGGCACTCTTCCGCTCGCATGTCCGAGCGGACTTGATTCACCATTGCCTGGACTGCCATGGCGGGAAATCCACGAAGGGGGATTTCAATGTGGCGACGCGAGAAACTCTGGTGGACGGCGGATTCGTGGGCGAGTCTGCCGGTGACAGCTATCTAATGGAACTGATTCGCCACGAAAGCGATCCAAAGATGCCATTCAAGAAACCAAAACTGCCGGCAGACGTCATCAAACGTATTGGCGACTGGATCGACCTGGGTGCTCCGTATGACGCGCCGCTGGCCGATGCGACGGCGAAAGCGACGGGCCCGATGGTTGTCACGGACGAGAATCGAAAGTTCTGGTCGTTTCTGCCGCTATCGAAACCGACACCACCGAAAGTCACAAACGAAACATGGTGTCGCACGGACATCGATCGATTCGTGATGGCTGCTCTGGAAGAAAAGAATCTGTCACCGAATTCGGATGCCGACAATCGGACGCTCGCCCGACGTGCGTCATTCGGCCTTGTTGGCTTGCCGCCCGTGAGTGCTCCCGACCACACGGCGCACCTGGACGATGCTGCCTGGGAGAAACTGATCGATGAACTTCTCGCGTCACCGCAATACGGTGAACGCTGGGCGCGGCACTGGATGGATGTTGCTCGGTTCGCGGAATCTTACGGCTATGAACAGGACTACGACCGCCCTAACGCGTATCACTATCGCGACTTCCTGATCAAGGCCTTCAATTCCGACATGCCTTTTGATCAGTTTGTGAAGTGGCAACTTGCCGGGGATGAATTTGCTCCGGAAGATCCGCTGGCAAAGATGGCAACAGGGTTTCTGGGAGCCGGCGTTTTTCCTACGCAGTTGACCGAAACGGAATTCGAATCCACTCGCTACGACGAACTGGATGACATGACGGCCACAACCGGTGTCGCCTTTCTGGGCCTGTCCGTCGGATGTGCGCGATGTCACGATCACAAGTTCGATCCGATTCCAACACGTGACTACTACCGCATGGCCGCGACGTTTACGAAGACAATTCGCAGCGAAGTGCAGCTGGATCTGGAGCCCGAGGCCAACGCACGACGGCGACAGGAATTCGCAGAAAAGACTCAGCAACTTACAGCAGCGATCAAGGAATACGAAGCCGGCCCGTTGCCGGAAGCGTTCGCCAAATGGGTCGAAACTGGTGACGGGAACACGTCTGTGGGTCACTGGATCGTTTTGAATCCCAGTCACATTGAATCGAAAGGAAAGTACGAAGTTCAACCGGACAATTCTATTCTGGCTGCAGGGAATGGCCCCAATCAGGATGCGATCACGCTGTATGCTCAGGTGCCTCAGCAGCAGCTCACCGCTCTGCGAATCGAAGCACTGGCTCACGATTCTCTTCCGCAAAAGGGCCCCGGCCTTGCTGGCAATGGCAACTTTGTGCTGGGCGATCTTGCCGTGTCTTTTGACGTCGCAGAAACCGGACAGCCGTTAAGCGATGGCAATCCGACCACCGCTTCGAAGTCCCTGAACTCAACAACGATCAAGCTGAGCAAAGCCGCGGCCACTCATCAGCAGAATGCTGGTGAGCTATCCGTTGCAGCGTCTATCGACAGCAATCCAACAACGGGCTGGGCCGTAGACGTCGGCGGAATCGGCAAAGACAACGCAGCTGTCTTTACATTTGCCGAACCCCTGCAGCCGTCTGGCCGGGGTATGCTGAAAGTCGAAATGAAGTTCGGTCACCCGAATCCCAAACACATCCTTGGCCGACTTCGTGTTTCCGTCACCGGTTTGCCGGACCCTCCCGTTGCTGTTGGTGAAAATGGGCCGGACGCTGCGACCATTGCTGCCATCAAAGCCGTGAAGAGCGGTTCGAAGGACGCAGCGCAACAGCAGACGGCGTTGAACTGGTTCAAAACAACTCAACAGGCATGGACGGCACACAACAAATCACTGATCGACCACAACACGAATGGCTCCGGCGTCAAGCTTGCAAAGGTTCAGATCAACAGCGAAAACGTGCCGAAGTTGGAGCATCATGCCAACGGCCGCGGTTACCCCCACTATTACGAAACGACTCATCTGCTGGACCGGGGCGACGTCAATCAAAAGAAAGAAGCCGTCGAAAATGGATTGCTGCAGGTGTTGAATCCTGCCGGTTCGGAAGCATCCCAATGGGCGGTCGCGAAACCTGAAAACGCGACGACAGAATTCACCAGAGCCACGCTGGCGAGCTGGCTTACCGATCCGAATAACGTGTCCGGCCAGCTTGCCGCGCGAGTCATCGTGAACCGCGTCTGGCAGCACCACTTCGGTCAGGGGATTGTGGCGACGCCGAATGACTTTGGTTTCCAGGGAGAACGCCCCACTCATCCGGAACTGTTGGACTGGCTGGCTACGGATCTGATCGAACATGGCTGGAAGCTAAAACGACTGCACAAACTGATTATGCTCAGCAGCGTCTATCGCCAGTCTTCCGCTTTCCATGGGGACCGCAGCAAGATTGATCCGGACAACAAACTGTTCTGGCGCCGCACGCCTCGTCGACTGGAATCAGAAGCCATTCGAGATTCGATGCTGGCCGTTTCCGGACAGCTCGATCACACCATGTACGGACCAGGCACGCTGGACGTGAATATGAAACGTCGCAGTATCTATTTCTTCATAAAACGCAGTCAGCTGATTCCCACGATGATGCTGTTCGACTGGCCGGAACATCTTGTCAGCATCGGGCAACGGTCGACCACCACAATTGCTCCGCAGGCGCTGATGTTCATGAACAGTCCGCAGGGTCGCCAATATGCGGATGCCTTCGCGGGTCGACTGAACACCGAGGCTGCTGTTGCACACGCTTATCAACTTGCGTTCGGGCGTAAGCCCACAGTGCAGGAATCGCAGTTGGCCGAACAGTTCCTTAAACAGCAGGCGGAAGTTTATCAGCAGGCAGAAAAAGCCAATCCGGCCGCCACAGCGTTGGCCGATTTCTGTCAGACGCTGTTCAGCATGAACGAGTTTATTTATGTCGATTGATGAGTCAGCACCAGTGCATAAATCATTTGTCTCAATTATCAATCGGCAAGCAGAGCCATCTTGGTAGTCTTGAAACGGCTTCCCGATTCGCTGGTAACTGGTGCTTCGGGCCAACGGCTACTTCGCAGCCGGTTCGCTGCGATTCGCCTATAGCGGGCTGAAGTTCTTCTTCAGGTACACCGCCCCACGCGACGGGAAAGCCCTCACGAGGCTGCGAATGCCCAAACAGAAAACGTTGCCCGATGTGCTGTCCATCGACGAAGTGCATCGACTCATCGCCGCCGTCCGGCAGCCTCGCAATCGAACCTACTGCTGGCCCGTGTGTACGCCCGGGCTGCGCAAGAGCGAAGCACTCAGCCTGCAGATCGGCGACATCGATGCCGAACATATGCAGGCTCACGTGCATCGCGGCCGCCATAGGCGTTTGGTAGTCGGTGCGAAGGATCGCTTCATCACGTTGCCGCATTTGACGCTGCACATTCTGCGCAGTTACTGGAAGACGCATCGTAATCCGAACCTGCTGTTTCCACAGGTCGGACGGACGAAGAAGGAAGGCCCGACGACGTCGCGACCGATGGATCCGACAACCGTGCAGGGGCGCATCAAGAGTATCGTGAACCAGCCGAAGTTCACCAAACAGGTGTCACTGCACGCGATGCGACACAGTATCGCCCCACATCTGTTCGAAGCGGGCGTGTCGCTGCGCTGGATTCAGAAGGTCCTCGGCCACAGAAACCTGCAGGCCACCTGGTGTATCTGCATCTGATCGATCCACCCGAAGAAGAAGGGCCGCGAAGCACTCAACGAACTCGCCCAACCCGGCACGCTGTTCGACGGCATGTTCCCGCCGCGCAGCGAACCGCCTTCGGGACCTAACAACGATCCGCCCCGAGACCGCAATCCTCGATAGATGTCGCCGTTGTCGACGTACTGCGGCAGCAGGGGGACGACTGCCTGGAACAGTCGTGTTTCGTTACACACCGTCGGGCACGAATCTGACGAATCTGACGAAGCGTGGTGAAGTTGCGGGGCAGGAGTTTGTAAGAGGTTTTCTACAGCATGTGTTGCCGCCGCACTTTCACCGAATCCGATACTACGGATCTTTGCACTCACTCAGTTCGCTGACCATGGATCGCGTGCGAATGCTGGTGTGGTTCTATCTCGGTTGGTGCTACATTCTGGCGAAGCGGGCCGTGGCGGAAGTGCCGCCGAATTGCCCGATGCGCTGCACGAAATGCGGACGTGAGCTGCATTTGGCGATGATGACCGACCACATTAGCCGAATCCTGTACGAGCATCCGCTGCCGTATCTCGATTCCGGATAATGGCGTTGCTATGACCACGAAGCACAGTCTTCGAAGTCAGTCGAATCCGCAGGACGCCTGAGTCCCTCGATCACGAGACCGTGGAACCCCGAGTTCCTTAACGCTGCGCGGCGTGTGAATTAAATACGTGTCAAACGAGAAAAACGCAGCTTTCCGTAGACAGCCGGGCAATTTGAACAAAGCATTTGAGCTTCGGCTCGACAGATCTGCGTCGCAACCAACTCAAACAACGACATCAACCCCGCGCGAAACCCGCCAACCACCAACGACGCGAAGTCAAACGCTCAATTGTTTGCCTTTCTTTTATAGATTACGTCGTAGCATGCTCCGCCGTTCGGGTGACGAGCGAATGCGTGGCGAGAAAACTCGCGGAAGCCGTGCCCATTCATAAAGCGTTCAAGATCGGTGAGTTGGCAACGTCCAGCGTACGATTCAAAGTCTGCAACCTCGGTCTTTACGAATTTGAAGCGATTGAGCATTGGCTCGGCCCCCTTGAGCACAGGCATTTCTGAACCCTGTGTGTCCATGATCAGTGCATCAAACGTAGATGAATCAATGTCATTGTTCCTGAACGAGCGACGTAAGCGTTGTACCCGCTAATGAAATTGTCTCTGTATACTCAACATAAGGCCAAATGTCTTTGTGATCTTTTAGTTCCAGGATTGATGATGAAGCTCCATGGTTGTTACCAACGTGGAACTGGTAAGTCTCATAGGCCCGGTCGGTAACAAGTGCTTGAATCGCTCGCTGCCGAGGCAACTGTGAAATGTTTGATTTCAATTCATCAAACACCTTTGGAATTGGTTCAACCCAAAGCACTCGCAGTCCCAATTCTTCATACTTCCCCTTTCCTGCCCAGTATTCGCACCAACGTGAATTACGCCTTAAACTTGGCGAAGGAAGCGGTCGGGGTCTCGCGTAACCATCCTGCGGACGCGGCCCAAGATCGCTCTCGGCTTCGGCAGTTTCATCAGATATCCTTTAGGGGGTGCTCTTTGGACATAACGAATTACGATCAATGCGGCGGAATGGATGCCGACGTATAGATCGCGCGTTGAACTTTTCCGCTTCGTGTGCGGGGGACGGGTGTCAGATCTCGACGGCTCGCCCTTGCGAATTCAATGACGTTACGGAATTCTGTTTGCCGCTGATCTTAAC
>CALFOL010000473.1 GCA_937919915.1 uncultured Planctomycetaceae bacterium | reverse complement strand
CAATGTTTGCACGTGTCGCGTGCGGTCGTCCTCTTTGCTCTGGCGAGTCTTTTCGTGCTTCAGAATCAGATTGTTTTCGTAATCGTCGATGTGGCAGCAGCACACCACGCCGGTTTGTGCAATTCCATTCATAATCTGGCGATACGCAAACAGACAATCTTCTGTGTCGCGGACCAGCACACCTTCTGACATCAGTCGGTCAAAACTCTTACGAGCCGTTGCGTAAACCTCATCTGCATACGGATTGGTATCCGGCGGCAGGTCAATATCCGGTCGCACGACGTGCAGAAAGCTGGATGAGTTACCTGCTGCCAACGCTGCCGCTTCGTCGCGATTGACGACGTCGTATGGAACAGACGCGACATCAGCGGCTGCTTGTTGAGTCGGACGAATGGCCTGGAATGGCTTAATGCGCGGCATTTGCGAAGAGCTTTCTGTGAATCCAGCTGAAGGGCAACAAGGTCAGGATTGGAACGAACATGGCAACACCATCCAAGGCCAGGCGGTCGCGATGCGCACAAAATCAGGCGAATTCCCGACCATGGGGCGGGTAGGCCACCAGCGGACTCCGCCATCGATCAGAAAAAAAAATTCGCCAACAGTCACCAGGCAGTGTAAAGTCTACGCATGGAAACAGAACGCAATCTCGGCCCGCAGCCAATCGGGAACGTCATGGCAGAACGCAATTTGAAACCGCATGATCTGGTCGCCGCTTCAACAGAGCAGCTGACTCATAAGATGGTTCAGCGTGCTGTCAAAGGGCGGCGACTGACAGACAACACCAAACGCAAAGTCATCGCGGCGGTCCAGCTGGCGGCTGGTTTTGAGTTTTCTGCCGAGCAGTTGTTCAACTATTGATTCACGGCGCAGAAAACGGCCCGACCGCGTAGTGACGCGATCGGGCTGAATTGGTTTTCATTGTCGCTGGCGAATTTATCGCAGCGTGAAGAATGCCGGATCATCAATGATGAACGGTGTTGAGAACGTTCGGCCGTCATTCATGTTGACGCTATTGAAGAACTGCGTCGCAAATATTTCGGCCGTATAGCCGTAAGGAAAGCTGGAATACAGGTGGTCACTCGCTGACAGATCGTTAACTCCGGCATGAGCATAGTAGTGAACTCGGCCATCCGGCGTGACTGACATGCCGAATGTCCACCAGCCTGGGCTGAGCTGAACGCTTTTCACTTCCTGTCCCAGGTTGTTGCCGCGAATCAGCAAGACGGCTTCGTCCTCTTCATAGCGAGGATCTGTTTCGCTGTGGAATTCGAAGAAGAACCCAGGCCAGTAAGCTTCCTGTTCTTTCGCCGATCGCGTGAACAGAAACCCCTTTTTCTTTTCGGTGACCGTTGTCTTGACGTCGATGCGATAACCAAAGTGTGACCCTGATCGGTCCTCCCAGTTTTGATAGGGAGGCAACCAGATCCGACAGGTGACGTTCGGGCTGCGACTCACATCAACTCCGCCAATGCGTGATGCACAGGCCATGATGAAGTCATCCTGCTCCATCTTTCGGTTAGGGCGTCCAGGAACTCCGGTGTGGAGTGTCTGTAGTTTAAGTGCTCCCTTGCTGCCTGCAATCCCGCCTTCGGGCGTTGCAACGCGTTCTATGACATCCGGCATGCCTCGTTTTGGGCTTTCGAACCAGCGACTGTTGTTGGAGCCGCCCAGCGGGCGACGTTCCTGTTCATCCTGCTCGCGGCTGGCTTTTTGACCATTCGGAAACCATTGCCAGGCTTCGTCTTCGAAGTCGTCGCCGACCCTGGTCTGGTGAATGCCTGTTCCTGGCACGACCTGTCCATGAGCACGGACAAAGAAGATCGGTACCGCCACCACGAAACAAAGAACTCGAAGAAGTGTAAGCGGCTTCATGTCGCACGCCCCCATAGTTATGGATTAGTTCAAACTGCTGAGACACCATCCTCAGACCAAACCGAATCACAGCTTCTGCTGCATCCATGCGGCAAAAGCTGAAATCCGAATGACGGTATGAGGCCGAGACGTTCCGTAAGGATGAGCCAGTCTTCCGATCGCATCCATGCAGCGGAATTCCAACGCGTCTGTCTCGGTTCAGGCTTCCATATCGGCCCCCCAGTACCGGTTTGCCAGCCAAAATCGCATCGGATGTCCGACACAACTGTTCTAACTGCACATAGGCGGATTCTGTTGCGCCGTTTAACTAACCGGATTTTTTCACTCCACTTGCACTCCACGTGATATGGGGTCAAACGCTGTCAGAACTGCCTTTCACGTCGTCGGATGTCGGAAACTGCCGGTTTCCGACGTCCGATGATGGACAGTCGACACGTGAATCCGCGACACTTTCGTTGGTGACTGGAAGCGCTGAATTGCTTAGCTAAGCTTATCGGACGGAACTTGTTGTTGTTGCGTCAGATTTTCAGAGCGACAACGGAGCGCTTCCGATCTGGAGTTCGCATGGGCTGCGGGCCTCGCGTGTTAGGCTGATCCAGGGTAAGACAGACGGCTGACAAGACGAATACAACTGCCAAAATGCACGCCACAGACTATCTCGCAAAAAATAAAACGCTGACAGACACGCCCATCCTGGTGTTGTTTGGTGGCGAACGTTTTCTGAAGCTGGAGGTTCTGAAACTGATTCCCGGCTGTCGCAGTGACGCGGCCGACAGTGAAGACGTTACGTTCACTCGGACCGCGGGCAAAGATGCTGAATTCAGAAGCGTGAGCGATGAATTGCAGACGCTGTCGATGTTCGGCGACAAGCGGATTGTGATGATTGAAGATGCAGACGACTTCGTGTCTGCGAATCGTCCGGGCCTGGAAAAATACGCTGCGAAGCCTTCGGCATCCTCCATGCTGATTCTGGACGTGAAGTCCTGGCCTAAAAACACAAAGCTGTTTAAGGCGGTGGAAAAGATTGGCTTGAATATCGAGTGTGGCGAACTGAAGGGGGTTGCCCTGGCAAAGTGGCTGGTGAAGACAGCCAAAGAGGAACACGGTAAGTCAATCAATCAAAACACTGCGGCGCTGATCGTGCAGTTGGCTGGAGACAGCCTCGGGCTGCTGCAGCAGGAACTCGAAAAGCTGGTGTCGCTGGTTGGTGATGTCGAAACGATTACTGAGGAAGACGTGACCCGCGTTGTTGGCGGCTGGCGTATCGAAACGACCTGGGCGATGCTGGATGCTGTCCGGGACGGACACGTCGGTAAAGCGATCGAGTGTCTGGATAAGCTGTTGATGGCCGGTGAAGCTCCGCAGAAAGTGCTGGGTGGCGTGACCTTTACCTTTCGCAAACTGGCAGATGCGACCGAGATCGCGCGGCAGACACGAGATGTTGGGGGAGCACTGCGTTCTGCCGGCATTTTCCCGGCAGCCGTGGCGGCGTCGGAGCAATATCTGCGGCGAGTCGGCTTTGACAAGGCCAGCCGAATTCTGCAAATGCTGGTCGAAGCCGATTCCAACATGAAAGGCGGCAGTCGCGTTGACGCAAGGTTGCAGCTGGAAGCTCTCTTCGTGAATCTGGCAACCTGACCGCCATCAGCTACGTGTGCCGCTGGCCGCCGCGTTTGAATCGCTGGAATAGTAAAACGGCGAGTACACTTACAAGAAAACACCACGACGAATTGAGTATCGCCCGACTCCACCGGACAGTCCGAATGGCATAGCGCGATGGGAAATCGTCTTTGCTTGTGCTCAGAATTTCGCACTCCAGCCACGGTGAAATCCCCCGCACGACGATTTCGTCAATGTACTCCACGACATTCGTCTGCGGATCGATGTAGCCGCCGGCCAAGATCGTAAATCCTGGGTGTGGCGATTGGCTATCACAAAGTGAGGCGAGCAGGCACATTACAAACAGAGGGGAAATCATTGCAGCTAACAGCAGCAGTTTCCGTTTCGGCTTCGAATCTATAGGACTGCCGGTCATCCAATTCTCCACGATCACACATCAGCCACTCGCAAGTCCGTTATTCCTCAGATAAGCAGTCGCTTATATGTTTTCGCACATAATAACCTTCGGATCATCCTTACCTGAAGCACGGGGTGGTCATTCATTATGTGCGATTATTTATGAGCGGGTGCTTACAGCCAGGTCTGACGTCAAGCCGGTTGCGGTTTCTTCGCTCCAGCCAGCTGTCCGGCAAGCGATGGCGTGGCGGGGAATATCTGTAAACCGCGTCTGTACCGCCGAGTTCGCATAACCGGCAGCAGACAACCATATCCGAGCGGCAGCTCGCATCGGCAGTCGGCCGTCCGACCTTCGTTCAGGCGCAGTCCCGCTGCGTACAGCGTCAGCAGAACGGTGCGATGTTTGATGTTGCTCACGCACGACAGTAGGTTGGCCACTTCTTCTCCGCCGAGCACCGCGGGCAGCTTCTTCGGTCGCTTACCGAACGGCACCATACTGACGACCCATCTGCGGGGATACGTTGTTCGAAACAGAAAACGTAGCCCGCAAACGGCCTGATTGAACGAACTCCAGCCCACTTTTCGCACTTCGATCAGGTGCAGTTGAAAGGATCGCACGTCTTCGGGGGACGCCGACTCAGGCGACTTGTCGAGGAACTCGGAAAAGCGGCCGACATGTCAGGTGTAGGCGTCGATGGTGGACTGCGAGAAGTTTCGCAGTTTCATGTCATCGGCCATGCGTTGAGTGAGTTCATTGACGCGGTTTTGCCAGGGAGTCATCGGGTTGCTTTCTGAGTGAACAA
>CALFOL010000472.1 GCA_937919915.1 uncultured Planctomycetaceae bacterium | reverse complement strand
TCCGCTCCATTTTCGCAAGGGGCCGATCGAATCACTGGGAGATATTGCCACTGAGTTTCGTGAACGGCCAACTGTCATTATGGGCGACTTCAATACGCCGATTGAGTCTGTCTTTCTCGAACCTCTCCGCGACAACTACCTGAATACGATCGAGCAGGGTGGCCGTGGCTTTGACTGCACCTGGCCGGTTCCGTGTCCAGTGCTGACAATCGATCAGATGTGGGTCAATCAAAGCTGGAAAGTGCAAAGTTCGCAGCTCGGATGGACGTGGGTTTCCGATCACCGCCCCATCGTCAGCGAAATCTCACTGAATCCGACTCGCCAGCTCGTCGCAGCTGAAATGCGTCCCGCGCAGAATCTCTAAGGACACGACAGCTTGCCGTTTTGCGGCTGCTGATTCGGCATCTCGCTGGCAGAAATAACGAATTCCAGAGCCCGTTTGGTATCCGCGTAGTTCGTGCTGTGACCACCGTCGGCGTGATGAATGCTCAACACCTTCGAATTGTGCTCACGTACGCGATCGAGTAATCGCAGCACACTATCCGCTGGCACAACGTCGTCCCGGCCTCCGGTTGTCGCGGCCAGCGGCATGGTAAAACACTGCGCGAAGAACTCGGCACTGCGGTTTCGATATTCCTCCGGAACCTGTTGCCTTGTCCCACCAAACGAAGCCGCAATCGCATCTTCGAATCTCGCATAGTCCACCAGATTCGCCGTCCCATTCAACGACACCACACCGTCAACCATCTCGGGATGCAGCGCTGTGAATGTCAAAGCCGCCGTCCCGCCCATGGAGCCACCACACAGAATAACTCTTTCGATCTGAATGTGCTTTTTCAGTGTGCAAATGATCTGCAGCACATCCGCTTCCGCACCTGGTCCCATCCATGACGTGGTCGCTCGATAATCAGGTGACACCAACAGCATGCCGTGCGCTGCAGCGACGTCGCGCGTGGCTCGACATTCATCTCGATCCTGCTTCACGAACTGCCACCGGTCAGAACCGTGACCGTGGAACGCGATCAGCAGGGACACAGGCTGATCGATCATCCATCCCTGTGGCGTCATCATGACGTACTTCTGCTGTGTGGCATCGAGCCCCGCGACGAAAGTCCGGTCTTCGACGCTGGCAAACGTTGCTGCCTCGTCAGCCATACAGACGCACGAAAAACAGACGACAAGTAAGAAGGAAATCACGGCGATCAATCGTACACTCCTCGTGAAACGGAACTACAATAAAGCGTCGATCACTGTACCAGTGCTGGCTCGCAGCGTGAATCCATCGGCACTGATTCCAGATGCGGGATTAATGTCCATCGCGGCAAATAGTGTCGCTGTGAAATCTTCAAGACTCACCGGACTGGATCTCACATAGGCCGCTCGCGCATCTGATTCGCCATACACCGCTCCGCCACGAATTCCTGCCCCGGCCACCATCGCCGAATAGCATTCCGGCCAGTGGTCTCGGCCAATGCGTTTGGCACCTTTGCTGATCACGGGCGTTCTTCCGAATTCACCGACCAGCACCACAAGCGTCGAATCCAGCAGTCCGCGTTCTTCCAAATCCAGCAGCAATGTGGCCACAGCCTGATCTGTACGCGGCAAAGCAAACGGAAGTCCGTTCCAACCGTCTTCGAAGATACCCACGTCCGCATTGCCATGCATGTCCCACGTTTCGAGACTCACGAATTTCTCATCCGCCTTCAAACCTGCCCAGGCGACAACGTTCACCAGCCGCACGCCAGCCTCGACAAGTCGGCGAGCGAAGAGCAAATTCTGTCCCAGCGGATTGCGACCGTATCGATCGCGCAGAAGCGGGGCCTCCTGGTTCACATCGAATGCCGTTTTGGCACGACTACTGTGAAGTAGATCGAACGATTGCTGCTGATATAGGTTCAGCGAATCAAATTCCGGTGTTGTCCCTGTGGCTGAAAGATTTTGAATAGAACGCGACAGCTTCCAGCGTTGTGCCAGACGCTGCAGCGTGACGTTGTCGCTCGGATCGAACGCGCGAACTCGGAAATCCGGCGAAGCCGGATTTTCGGTATGTGTTTCGCCGATCAGCATAGGAGCATAGGCCATGCCGAGATGGCCGCCCGTGAGGTATGTGTGATCCGGCGGTTTGGATCCGCCGCCATACTTCTGCAGCCAGACATGCGGTGGAATGCTGGCGGTTGTGGGACGCAGTTTGGTAACGATGGCTCCAAACGATGGATCGTCGGTCGCCGGTTTTTCTTTGCCGGCCAGTAGCATCGAATTCGCGCGATCGTGAATCGAAACCTTGTGCGACATCGATCGAATCACCGCATAGCGATCAGAGAGCTTCGCCAGTTGCGGCATCAGTTCACAGATGCGAAAACCGGGCGTCGCCGTTTCTATGGAAGAATAAGGGCCGCGAATTTCGTGAGGAGCATCCGGCTTCATGTCCCAGGAATCCAGTTGGCTCAGGCCGCCATACTGATGAATAAAGATGCAGGACTTCGCGGCGATTCCGGATGTGCCACTAAACGCCGCCTCCTGTTCTGCATGTAACAGTTGGGGCAGACTCAGCCCAATCGTACCGATGCCACCCGCCTGCAGCAGCCTGCGCCGCGAAAGCCTGATACTTGATGACGGTGGAAACGTAAGCATGTCGTCTGTCAAACCTGTGGAATGTTACCGTTCAGCGTCAGGCTTTAGATGCGCGTTGCTTGTCCGAGCCCCGGGTGGGGCAGCGTTGAGAAACGACAGAGTACCTGGCAGAGAGGGACGCCGCAATCCTATAAGCGGTGTATCACCCTTCTCGCTCAGTGGGGCGTCGTTGATCGCGGCGCACACTGGCCATCACTCGTCGTCAGGCGAATCCTTCAACCCCTGCAATAATCGCTTCACATCACGAGCTCCCAGATATGTCACCAGGACGGACATCACCGCGAATAGACTCGCAAACAAAAGGAAAACGGCTTTCCAGATCAATTCCCAATTCATGATGATGCTGCTTCTCCGAGCTCTGGATCCTTGCGGTCGGGTACCAATAACGACCCGGCGACTGCCAAAGTGATTGCGATCGCGACCGTCGTGAGGCCGATTTGAGGACTGGTCAAACGTTCCACCCAGAGTCCGTCACTCCCCAGATAACGCAGGCCGGTGGCTTCCTGAATTGGTCGAAGCCCCAGCAACATCATCAGTCCGCTCAAGAGTCCCAGCATGGCACCGCAGGAACTGGTCGGCTTCCAGTAGATACCCAGCATCAAGATCACGAACGCTCCTGTGAAGTAGATTCCGCCCGTCACGGCCATGTAATCCCAGATATCTTCTCCGCCCTTGTAGAATAGTCCCCAGTACAACACATACCCCCCCATCAGCACGATCAGAATACGAGTCAGTCGGACTCGCGATTTTGTGGGGAACGGTTTCTTACGCAGCGGTGCAACGATGTCCTGAGTGATCACGGAACTCCACGTCAGAAAGTACGAATCGTGAGTCGACATGAACGCCGCGATCATGCCAGCCGTCACAATGCCGATCAGCACCGGGGGTAACAGACGTCCGAGAAAGACGGGCATCGCGTACAGGTTTTCCATCACAGCCGGACTGCCGTCCGCAGGAGCAAACAGTGGCTGCAGGTCCTTTCCGGCGGGACTGGATGTGATAAAGACCAACGCACAGATGCCCAGGAAATTCGGAATCAGGAACCGAACAGCGAACGAAATGGACGACCAGCAGTACTGCCGTCGCAGTGCCACTTCGCTTTCCATGGCCAACGCCCGTGACACTGCAGTGGGCCAGACAGCTCCGCCGACAAAGCCCACCGCTATCACCATCCAAAAGACATACGACCAGCCGAAACCGGTCCCTTCCATGGTCGGGTCAAATCCGGCATCGCCGTGAACCTGTCTGACCGTGTCGAAAATGTGTTGCCAGCCGAGTTCACCAATCGCCATGGCAGTCACCAGCAGCAGGGCAAACGACAGAACCACGAATTGAATATAGTCGGTCAGCACAACCGAAATCATGCCGCCCAGCGTCGTGTAGAGAAGAACCAGCACCAGTAAACTGATCATCACCAATTGCAATGCGGGACCATCACTCGGCAGTCCCGTGATCCCGATGATGAACATCGAACCCACCTTCAGAAACAGGCCCATGTTCATCACGCCAGCCAGCACCAGAATTACCGCGCCAACAACGCGAACGGGCTTGTTAAACCGTCGTTCATAGTACTCCGGTATCGTGAGTACTTCCATGCGACGCAACGGTCCCACGACAAATCCCGTGAGCCCGACAAACAATGTGCCAGCTCCCGCGATCAAGGCGACGTGAAACGCCGCGAACCCGCCGGAGAAGCCTTTCTGAGCCGAATACATTACTGTGACCAGGCCGAGCTCTGTGCCGGTCATCGTGGCCACACCCAGCCACGTGCCAACTTTGCGACCGGCGCCGATATAGTTCTCCATGGAACCAGCGTACCGTTTCACCATCAAACCAATCACCAGCGACAGCAACAGATAGACGACAACGATTATCGTGTCGACAGTGCCGAAGTTGGTTTGGCTGAAAGCCTGTCGTGCCGCTTCGTTCATGGTATAGCAACCGAGGCCTATGGCAAATTTCCGAATCCCGATGACAAACGCAAAGGATCAGAGAGCATACACGAAACTCAAATGCATTGCGCAGTGACTGATATTCAAGCGGTCGTTTTGTTCATGTGGT
>CALFOL010000471.1 GCA_937919915.1 uncultured Planctomycetaceae bacterium | reverse complement strand
CCGCGGGCACGCGTTTCGATCGAAGAAAGCCTGTTCCCGCGAGCGAGTACCGTTCACAACAATAAGTAAATTGCTCTAATCGAAGTGACTCAGTGCTTGAAGCAAAATAACTTCGATTGCCAATTGACCAGTGGTTCAACAGAATGCGCTCTTCGCCGCCCTCTGCGTTTTGAGGATACTTTGCAGCAACGTGAGTTTCAGGCCATTGAAACAGCGCTGACTCCGGAACCATCGTCTAAGGGATCAGTGCTGTCATGTATGCCTGTCGCCCAGACCGCCTGCTGAGTGAGCAGGACGTTGCCAGTGATCGTCGCAACCGACACCTCGGCCGCGTCTCGTCCGCTTCCGATCCGCACCAGTCCCAGAATCGACGTCAGTCGTGTCGGGTCAAACAGGTACCAGTTGCCCTCAAGAAAGGCTTCCATAAATCCGTGGAAGTCCGGCGGCTGCAGGTCAACGGCATAGCCAGCGACATACCGCGCCGGAATCCCGATGCCTCGACACAATGCGATCGCTAGATGCGCGTAGCCACGACAGACTCTGGTTCTTTGCAGCAAAACGTCGGCTGCTGTCGTCGTCGCGGTTGTGCTGCCTGGGGTATAGTCGAGTTGTTCGAACACCCAGTTGCAGATCGCCTGAACGCGGCTGTAACCCGGATACAACTGGCCGAATTCTTCGAATGCGAAGCGGGCCAGCAGATCGCTTTCGCAATAGCGACTCGGATTCAGATAGGTCAACACTAGGCAGCAGCAAAGTTGGGGTTGCGTGGACGCGGCTGTCCGGCCCATAAACGGAAATCTGATCAACCCACTGACGAAGGTTGCCCAGTTGTGGTGGTGGGCCAACCCAGCGATAGCCGATAGCGTCAGACGGATCAGCTAACCAAGCGATGTCTGGCTTGACGAACACGTTGGCAAACTCCGAATCTGCTGGCTAACATCACCGGATTGGGCCCAGCGACGTGAATTGAAAACTTCGGCACCGAGCCAAATTCCGGTGCATGTAATTGTTACTGTGCGTTTCGTCTCGTTCTACAGGGATTCATCGTGCGATTGAACAAACCATTGCCAGTTCTTGATCCCGCGCGTGATTTCTCGCGATAGCTGTCCGAATTCCCAATCACTGTTGTCTCGAATGTATATAAGAAAGGCAAGTGTTGCTGCCGTCTGCTGCCGTCTGCTGCCGTGTAAAGGCGGTTGCCTTCCGATGACAACGCGGTGGCGAAGCTTTGCTTATGGGCGTACAGAGATCAGTGATGAATCCATCTGCCAGGTCGGAATCGGGATCACCGGATGGAAGCGATATTCGAATAAGGCCTGGGAGGAAGTAATGGAATGCTTCCGGTGACAACAGGCAATTCGAATGACGCAGGTCCTGATCAGTCAGTGTTTCGGGTGTGCGTTCTTCCAGCACGGTCGTCAAATCACGACACTCATTGCAAACGCGACGGTCGCAACAAGTAAACTTTGATGGTCGCCGAACTCCGCCGAATGCCCAACTGATATGATTGAGCAGCTCAGATTCAATCATCTATCTTGCACAGTAACTAACTTAATTCACCCCAACTGAGGTGGTGACTAGACTCTTATCAGCGGGATTATCTCCAACTCAATATTTTTATCTCCAGGTCAGAATTTCTGCAAGCGGCACATTGCTGAGTTGGAGATAATGGACATGATTCATGGGGCAATCAATTCCTGAGAGGCGGGCCTGCCAATGGGGGAGAGTTAGGATTTGCAGGCATTTAAGCAGAAGCTGGCGACGTCGAACGTCGGAAAGAACGACCGAAGCTTCCTTGCTTGAGGGAAATCGGTTGATGCAACTCAGAGAATACCCGAAATCCAGAGTATTGGTTATGCTAAAATATTCATGCGCGAGTGCTTACTGGGGCACAAAGATGTCCGGACGACGATGATCTATTTGCACGTGATGAATAAACCGGGGCTGGCCGTGAAGAGTCCGGCGGATGGGATCTGAGGGCAAGTGGGAGGTTGGGAGTTGCCTTGCCAATGGCAGCGGATCAAACGAAACGGCGGTCTGTGGCGACAGGACGCTACAGACCTGAGGCCATTGTGCTGCCGCCGTCTGGGCAGGCTGCCGCTGTGCGGTTTTGAAAACGTTTACTTCACCGCGAGGATAGATGCAAAGTTGAAGCATTGAAACCATGGCGAGACTGTCCGGAAGCCAGCGGCTCGTAGACGGGCCACATGCGCGTCCAGTGTTTCCGGAAGTAATCGGTTTTCAATCGCCGTGCGTTTCTGAGCGATCTCAAGGTCGCTGTATCCGTGAGCGCGTTTGAAGTCGTGATGCAGCTTCGTCATCAATTCCTGCTGTGCGGCGTCTTCGAAGCAGATCTTCTCTGACAACACCAGCGCCCCGCCGGCTCGTGTTCCGGCGGCAATGCGGCCAATGAATTCGTCACGTTCTTCCGGCGGAAGAAACTGTAACGTTAGGTTCAAGACCACCAGCGATGCATTGATGACCTCAACTTCACGAATATCCGCCTGCTGTAAGTCAACGACGTTTCCGTTGTCAACGCTCTCTTTGAGCCGCTGCCGCAGCCGAGTAAGCATGGGCTCAGAATTGTCCACAGCACAAATGCGGCAGCTGGGTTTGGCTTGCTGGCGAATCAACAGTGTCCCGGCGCCCAGTGAACAACCCAGGTCGTAGATGTTTGTACCAGGCACAGCATAACGTTCCGCACATTGAGCAATCATGGACAGCATGGACGCGTACCCCGGCACCGACCGGCGGATCATGTCCGGAAAAACGTCGGCCACAGAATCGTCGAATTCAAAGTCGCCAACACGATTCAGCGGCATGGAATAAATGCGGTCCTGGTTCACGTGTTACATCACTTCCGCAGTTTCGATGCCCAGCAGTGAAAGCCCGGTCTTCAAGGCTCGAGCCATCAAGTCACACAGAATCAATCGACTGGCTTTGATCTCTTCCGACGACGCATTCTTCACCGAACAATTTGGGTTTCCATAGAACGAACTGAACTTATTGGCGGTTTCAAACAGCCAGCTTGTCATCACATGCGGTCTGTAATCATTAAGCACTCCTTCGATTGCCTGATCGAACTGAATCAGCTGCAAGGCTAACGCTCGTTCTTCTGGACACGTCAGCATCAGATTGCCGGCAGATTCCGTTAGGCTGCGACGCTCGACACCAACTTCACGGAAGATGCCGCAGATTCTGGCAAATGCGTACTGCATGTAGGTTGCCGTATCGCCAGTGGTGGCCAGCATCTTTTCCCATTGGAATTCGTAATCGCTGTCGCGGCTGTGGTGTAAATCGGCATACTTAATTCCTCCGACGCCCACGATCTCCGCCACTTCAGCGCGTTGTGCCGCCGACAAGACCGGGCCCCCGGGCTTGTTATCATCGTTCTCTGCCACGATCTGTCCGGCGCGAGAAATCGCCTCATCGATCAGACTCTCAAGGCCCACGTTGTCGCCAGATCGAGTCTTAAACGGCTTGCCGTCAGGCCCCATGACGGTGCCGAAGCTGACGTGTTGGCATTTCAGATTTTGAAAGCCCCACCGTTCGCAGGTCTGGAACAGCAAATTAAAATGTTCTGACTGTCGTTTGTCGACAACGTACAGAATCTCGTCCGCTTTTAATTCGTTAACACGATACTGAATTGTGGCGAGGTCTGTCGTCGCGTAGGTGTAGGCCCCGTCCGTCTTTTGCACGATGAATGGGGCATTGTGGCCTTCGACGAACACGCAAACAGCGCCATCACTGTCGCGAGCCAGATCTTTGTCCTTCAGGCTGCTGACTACGTCCGCCAGCATCGGGTTGTAATAGCTTTCCCCCAGTGTCAGATCGAACTCCACGTTCAGTTGCTGGTAGACTCGATCGAGGGCTGTCAGGCATGCGGGCAGAAATTGGCTCCACAGCTGTTGGTTGTCGGCGTCTCCGGCGTGAAGCTTTGATGTTTCCAGGCGTGCCAGTTTAGCGATGTCCGGATGAGCGTTCGCCAGTGCCAGACGTTCGGCATCTGTATCCAGTTCGGCAATTTTCTCTTCTGCCGATTTGATTGCGTCCAGAGTGTCTTTGACGCCCTTCTGCTGGCTCTTCAGTTTCCTGTTGGCCTTTTTATCTGCAGGATCAGCGTCTGCTGTGGATTGCTGAAGTTCCGCCTGCAGCTGCGTCGCCTTTTGTTGCAGCACCGGCAGTTTGGTTTTTGCGGCATGGTAGTCGGAAAGCTGATTGACCAGTTTGTACAACCGCGCGAGTTCACCCACAGCGTCTTCGGCATATGCCGCTTCGTTCACGAAGTTTCGGTAGCCGTAGATGATCATCCCAAACTGAGTGCCCCAGTCGCCGATATGGTTGTCGCTGGTGACCTTGTGTCCGGCGAATTTGAGTGTTCGGCAAATCGCATCACCAATCACCGAGCTTCTAAGGTGCCCGACGTGCATGGGTTTGGCGACATTCGGTGATGAGAAATCGACCACCACATGTTTGGGCTCAGCCACCGGCTCAACCCCCAGGCGATCATCACCCGCGATCGCGTCTGCTCGCTCGCAGATCCAGGCATCTTTCAGCTTCAGATTAATGAAACCCGGCCCGGCGATTTCAGGAGGTTCGCAAAAATCACTGACGTCCAGCATTGCCACGATATCTGTGGCGATATCTCGCGGCGGTTTGCCGAGCTGCTTCGACAGTGACATGGCGCAATTGGCCTGAAAATCGCCGAACTTTGCATCCTGTGAACTGCGAATCATGTCGAGCAGCGGACCCACATCGTCGGTCAACGGCTCCAGAGCGGTGGCGAATCGGGACTTTATTGTCTGCAGAATGCTCATTTGCGTATTAATAACTGGCCGAAGTTGAGTGCGATAAGATATTCAAACGATGGTCATCACTCATCGAGCCCATCGAGAAGGGATGTTGGCGGTGTCCGGTGGCCAATGCAAGGTCGGTCGTGGAATGCGCTGGACTCACTGGAAAACAGGACACGACAGGGTTCACGTTCCCGATATTTTTCTTGATCCGATTGCGGAAATCCTGCGTTTCACGATACTACAGCCTGAATAGCAAGCATTTCGACGCGGTCCATGCATGGGACGCGCGTCTTCGGACGGCTGTTAAGTCGTTTACTGACCAACTAAATCGTGGGAGTTTCGAATGTCAAATGGTCGCCCAACTGCGGCGTTTTACGTCGCCGTATTAGCCGTCGTCGGAGGTCTCGTCGGTTTTGCCATGATGAATGCGGGAATGTTCGGGGAACACGGCACCCCTGAAGTAACCGAAGCTCGCAAAGGAACGGAACTCGACCCGAACGAACTCAACCTGGGAGACGCTGGCACAGCTGAAGCGGCGTCTTCCGACGACATTGTGACCACGGTTAAAGAGTACGAGTATGTTGCGGCAGAACGATTGCCTGCTGTGAAGGGCACCGCGGCTTACAAACCTCTGGAAGACAATACGGTCAGATTTGCACTGAACGTATGGGCAGGTTGGGCACCGATCATTCATGCCAACGAAGGCTTCCAGCCAAAGAAGATCTGGAAGACCGCTGATGGCAAGGAATTCAAGGTCCATCTGATCCTGATCGACAATCCTGTCGAAATGCGTGATGCGTATGCATCTGGAGACCTGCACATTGGCTGGGCGACAGTCGACATGCTGCCGCTGTTCATGGAAGGTTTTGTCAACAAAGCCGGCGAACCGCGCGACAGTCGCATCATGCCGCGAATCTTTCAACAGATCGACTGGTCCAACGGTGGCGACGGAATCGTCGCTCGCGACAGCATTAAGAAGATCTCAGACCTGCGCGGCAAGAAAATCGTCCTGGCTCAGAACTCGCCGTCGCAGTACTTCGCTTTGAGTATGCTTGTCGCTGGTGGCCTGCAGCCTCATGAAGTGAAGTTCAGCTATACCAACGATGCCTTCGAAGCGGCAGCCGCCTTCAACGCCGACAAATCGATTTCCGCCTGTGTGTCGTGGGCGCCGGACATCTATAACCTGTCGGAATTGGCCGGAAACCGGATGCTGGTCAACACACTGACCGCCAACAAACTGATTGCCGACGTGTGGTACGCTCGTGCTGACTTTGCAAACGAAAATCCGGACCTGATCGAAGGAATCGTTCGTGGAATCTTTGACTCAGTAGAAACGTTGAAGGATCAAAGCGAACAACAAAAAGCCGCCGAATACATGTCGCAGGGCTATCCGATTCCAAAGGACGAATGTCTGGGGATGCTGGGGGACGCGCACTGGACTAACTATGCTGAAAACCGGGATTTCTTTCTGAACCAGAACAATCCTGCTCGTTTTGAATCCGTCTGGAATCAGGCGTACTACATCTATCGCCGAATCCGTTCCGTCACGCATCAGCCTGTCCCGTTTGACCAGGTCGTCGATTTCAGCATTCTGAAGAAGTTGGCGAGCGAAGAGAAATACGCGTCGCAGAAGAACGAATACCGCGTTCAGTTTGCCCCCAAGAGCACAGGCGAGATCATTGCGGAATCGGACGAGGTGCTGACGAACACGGTTATCATCCACTTCGCTCCGAATCATCACGAGCTGAATCACAAAGTGATCAGAGCTCAGGCAGATGGCAGCGAAAAGGAGGAGTTCTATGATCCGAACGTCGATTTCGTGCTGGAAGAGATTTCCAAAGTCGTCGGGCAGTTCGGTGCGGCTCGGATTGTCATTGAAGGCCACACAGATGCATCGATGAAATCGTTGCTGCCGGATGATACGCTGGTGAAGGAACTGTCTGGTCACCGAGCAAACGCGGTCAAAGAAGCGTTGGCGCAGAAGTATTCACTCGACCCGAATCAGTTCAACGCCGTCGGCATGGGCTGGGATCGCCCCGCCGATCCTTCAGATCCGCTGAATGGCGCCAAGAATCGCCGTGTGGAAATCCGTGTGTTCTCCGCTGAGCAGGAATAGGCGGACGGGCTGACAGGCCCAACGCGACGGCGGACTGTAGCCACGAACGTGAGCCCGTGGTTGCGGGTTTGTCATCAAGTGAGCCGATGGCGCCAGCAGCGGGCCGAGAGTTAGTGCACTGTTGGACAAGGGCCACCTCCGTGGCGATTCGAACACGCTAAACGCCTCCCTTCTTTTTTCAGTTGCAGGTCGTTAATGAGCTCCGACATACCACCGGAACCCGATTCACCAACACCTGAGAATGCTCCGGAAGCAATTCCTGCGGCTGAATCCTTAGAGGAGACGGTTCCGCCAGAGCAATTCAAGTCCGCGGCCGTCGCTGCGTCGCCGTCAGTGGAGGCTGCTTTGATGCCATCCGCACCGTCTACGCACCACTGGTTCGGGCTGCGAAAAGAAATCTCCACTCCCGTGGCGGTCATTGCTGGATGCCTGTCGATCACGATTTGTGGTTTGTTGTGGTGGTGGACGACGATTGGTGCGGGCGAAGAACGGATTCTTGGCCACAGCCAGTTGCCATCACTAACAGAAACCTGGGAACGCATTCCGGAAGTCTTCGACGCAGAGAGTCCGGAACGACACATTTTGGACAACACAATCGTGTCATTGAAGCGGGTCATTGTCGGCTTCCTTCTGGCGGTTATGGTCGGTGTTCCGATTGGAGTTGCAGCGGCCTGTTTTCCGCTGATTCGCAGCTTCTTTGCGCCACTGGTTCTGTTTGGGCGAAACATTCCCATTGCAGCACTGATCCCTCTGGTTCTGGCCCTGTTCGGAACCGGCGAAACGCAGAAGTACATGTTCATCTTCGCGGCGTGTGCAGCGTTCATCGTTGCCGACACGATTGATGCGGTTAGTGAGGTCGCTCAACGCTATGTTGAGACGGCGTTAACGCTGGGGGCATCCCGCCTGCAGATCGTGTTCAAAGTACTGGTGCCATTGGCGATGCCGATGGTCTTCAATTCGTTGCGGGTTCTGTTTGGGCTCGCGTTCGGCTACATCATGCTGGTGGAATTCATGCACGATGGCGAAGGCGCTGGAGGTCTCGGGTTTCTGTTGAACATCGCGCGCAAACGCAGTATTACCGAATACACCATGATCATCATTTTAACGATCCCAATTGTCGCGTGGATGATCGATCAGATGCTGTACGTAGCTCAATGCTGGTTGTTCCGCTGGAAGTACGGCAAAGAATCAGAACGCAGCATTCCCTTTCAGGCTACGCGTTGGCTGGCCAGACTCTTCTGGAACCCTCAGCCGCCCGCTTCATAGCCCGCCTGCAGCGAATTCCCCCACGCCACTGTGGACCTGCTCTAACAACCTGACAACTCAGAGATCTCTACGCGGGCGGCCAGGTCTTCGAGCTGCTGAAGCGCCGCCTCGATACCTTCTTCAACGCTGTCGTTTGCCAGCTGCTGCAACGTCTCTGAAGGAGTAGTAAGGTCTGCAAAGCCCACGGTACCCCCAGTGCCCTTTAGCTTATGAGCTAACTCGCGAAGTTCAAGAAACTCACGCGCCTCCCATGCTGCACGAATCTCTCTGAGCAGCGCTGGGAGTCCATCGACGAACTGAATTACAATCGCCTGGAATTCCGGTATCTCCGTTGGAAGGCTGGATCGAATCGGAGCTCCGGTTGAAATCGGATTCCGCTCTTTCGTAGAAGGTGCGACGGTTGGCGCAAGTGCCTGGTCAACCAGCTTCATGATGTCATCGATACTACCTGCGGGAACATCCCCTGTTGTCGATACTGGCAAGGCCAATTCTTTGGGCGCAATCGGTGAATCATCCAATGGCAGAATCTCGGCCAACATCGCCAGTAACTTATCGATGTCGATTGGTTTTGTCAGGAAGCCGGTGCAGCCAGCAGCCTCGCAACGTTCTCGATCCGACTGCATCACATTTGCGGTCAATGCCAGGATCGGTTGAGTCAACCCCTGCTCACGCAACATTCTTGTGGCCGTAAATCCATCCATGATCGGCATTTGCATATCCATCAGCAGCAAATCGAATTCCTCGGCCGTTGCTTTTTCGACAGCTTGCAATCCGTTTTCGGCCTCTGACACGATCAGTCCCGCATTTCGCAGCACCAGTCCCACGAGTTGTCGATTCGCCGCTGTATCGTCTGTGACCAGTACGCGCGCTGGTTTGAAGCGAATGGTAAGTCCGGTTTGTTGTTCGCATTGGTTCGCCTGAAGTGTCAGCGCGGCCTGATCATTGTCGACGAATTCGACGCCCACCAGATCACCAGTGTCGACGGTGAATACGAACGTGCTGCCTTCGCCTGGGACACTGGTCACGGCGATTTCACCGCCGAACGCTTCTGTAAGTCGTTTGCTGATCGCCAGGGCAAGTCCCGTCCCGCCGAAACGTCGTGTGACTGAGCTGTCAGCCTGCACGAACTCTTCAAAAATCTTACCGCATTGTTCTTCAGTCATGCCGATCCCCGTGTCGACGACACTGAAGCGAACCTGCGATCGCCCGTTCAAATCGATCGTTTCCGCGACGATTCTGACACCGCCGGATTCGGTGAATTTGATCGCGTTCCCGACGAGGTTCATCAGGATCTGACGCAGACGAGTTGGGTCGCTATGAATGGTGACGGGGATCGAGCCCTCGATTTGCTGCTCCAGGAACAGATCCTGATGATCAGCTTTCATCCTCAGAACGTTGACGACTTCGCCCATCAACTGGTAAGGATTGCATTCACAGATCTCCAGTTCCATCTTGCCCGATTCGATCTTTGACAGGTCCAGAATGTCGTTGATCAGTCCGACCAGGTGATTTCCGCTGGCATGAATTGTGTTCAGATATTCACGACGAGTCGCCTCGCTGTCTTCCATACCGCGGCGAAGAATATCTGTGAAGCCGACAATCGCATTCATTGGGTTGCGGATCTCGTGGCTCATGTTTGCCAGGAAGTCACTCTTGGCTTTGGTCGCCGCTTCTGCGTCGTCCTTGGCAACACGCAGTTCGATCTTGTTCTGTTCGAGCATGGTCACATCGTCGAACGTCACCATCACTCCACGGTTTTCATTTTCATTGTCATTGCCCACTAAAGGCGAGCAGTTGATGCGAAAACTCCGAAACTCGCCGTCGACAGAAGGCAGCTCCATCATAACATTTGATACGGCATGATTTTCCGCGAGCGCTCTTTCCCATGGGGACAACCCAGACTCCTCAGCTTCGATGAAATTGAATTTTAGATCACCCGCTTTAACACCCACAAGTTTGTTTTCGTCGTGGCCCGTCATGATTTCCATGGCGCGGTTGGCCAGCAGGATTCGATTGTTCAAGCCGACAATCATCAATCATTCCGACAGAATATCCAGAGCCTCACGGACACGTCGCGGAACAGCATGGGATGGATCCAGGTTTTTCAGGACCATCGTCAGGAACCAGCGGAACGTAAAGAACGCGATAGGCGCACAAAACAAGAGCAGCTTGAGCTTACTTGTCTGATACCTGCCAAGCGTTCCATTGGGATGCAGTGGCTGAAACGCGATTTCCAGCCGTGCCCACCGTTTCTCGCCCTGTGCGGACAGACTCACCTGCATGAAGTCTTCCGTTGACTCTTCACTGTCCCGTTCGGCCAGCATGCAGCGTGATTTGCCGTCTCTGCAACGAGTTCACCGTTTCGACGAATTCCGGCGGAGGCAATTTTCTGCTCGCCGTCAATCTTGTTGTCACGTGCGAGTAACGCATGCCGCTCGACCAGAAGCTGCAACACGCCTTCCAGCTTTTTGAGCCCTCCGGCCGTAGCAGTCCATTTTGCGCATAGCCGTATTTTAGGGCGTTTTGTGGACGGCTCG
>CALFOL010000470.1 GCA_937919915.1 uncultured Planctomycetaceae bacterium | reverse complement strand
CCCAGGTCGGTGTGGACGACCGTGGACGCGCGAACTCGCAGCCCGTATCGGCATTGAAACCGTTTCGGTTTCGAGAATTGTCCAACTATCCACATGGAAAGCCGACGCTGTCCTTCTCTAAACCCCGCCAACCTGCCGTCTTACGTGCAGGTTTTCAGCCGGGATTGTAGGGTTCCGTGGCGGAAACAATCAATCCGCGCTTTTAAATCGTCCAGCAGAGTCGGCCGAATCCCGGGCCTGAGAAGTAAGCAGACGGAAACGGGACGGTTTTTGCCGGTTCCGCGTCCAGGGCGAGCCTAAGACGTGGTTTTCCAGAGCCGCTCTTTTAGGCGAGCCGGATGCGTAAGCTTCCGCTGCTTCCTGTCCCCGTGATTATGGCTTCCAGCCCCCAGTTGACCGGGCCGGCACAGACTGCGGCTGGAAGCCACAGTCACCGAACGACGGAAAGCGAGGACTAACATCCTCAGCTCGCCTTTGATTAGGCTCGGCGGAAACGGCGTTGGCGGCTACGCCGCAGTAAGCAGGGTTCTGAGGTGCAATTCCACGCAATCAGCGAGTCGTGCCACATTGTATCCACCCTCCAGCATACTGATTAAACGCCCATTGGCGTGAGTCGCCGCGACTTGTTGAACCAACTTTGTCAGCGGTTCGAAGTCTTCGGTTTCCAAACCCAGCGACCCAATGGGGTCCTGAGCATGAGCATCAAAGCCTGCACTAATAAGTACCAGTTCCGGCTTTGATTGTTCGGCAGCTTTCGTCAACGCATTTTCGAAGGCTGCCAGGTAATCTTTGCGAGAGACCCCGAATTCCAACGGCAGGTTCACTGTTGTTCCTAGTCCTTTTCCGCGACCGGATTCTGCCTTACGTCCAGACCCCGGGTAAAATGGAAACCGGTGCGCTGAAAAGAAAGTGACTTGTTCGTCTTCGTAAAAAGCATCCTGAGTACCATTGCCGTGATGCACGTCCCAGTCGACGATCAAGACCCGATTCAATCCAAACTTCTGAATCGCCGTCCGGGCTGCGATGGCAATGTTGCTGAGCAGACAGAATCCCATCGGCGCGTCAGGCACGGCGTGATGTCCCGGCGGTCGGACCAGGCACAGCGCCTGTTTCTGTTCGCCTTTGACGATTCGTGACACCGCATCAACACCTGTTCCGGCAGCCAGCCACGCGACATCGGCCGAATCCGGGCTGACGACAGTGTCGGATTCAATCCGTCCGCCACCGGCATCTGCGTACGCACGGATCTTTTGGATGTGTTCAGTGGAATGAATCCTCAGTACGTCTGCGTCGTCCGCACGCAGGATCTCCGCACGAGTGACTCGATCCAGTAGATCCGACGCCTTCAGTTTGGTGTGCACGTGTTCCAGCCGAGCTGCGCATTCCGGATGACGATCGGTATCGTGGAGCAGGAATTTGTCGTCCATGTACAGCAGCGTCATCGTTCAGTCTCTACTGGAGTTAAGGAAACTCAGACAGCGCAAGTGCAGGGATACGAAGTCGCAATGAGTCGTTTCGCGAGTCCCCTTCGCATCTTTGCGTTCCATTGTTTCTGCTTTATGTCCTACGGATTTAATGGACGAATGGTGTCTGGAAAACGCCACAGACGCAATGTCATTGCTGAGGCGATTCGCGAGGTTTATTGGTGGAAACCACCTTCCACGGTCTGCCCGTTGAACGCCATGCCAATAGACTTACGACAACACTCAAGACCGCAGATCGCCCTGCAATTGGAAGAAGCTGTTGATAATCTTCAGGCAGGATGTCCAGAGGATTCCGCAATTCGAATGTCATGAACAAGGAGAAACATGCCAGGAATTGGATCCCCAGTGTAAGCATCGCGGCTGGTAGTGGCGCGGAGCATCGCCGCCCCAGTGGCCACCCGATGCACATATAGACTGCAGCGTGGATGTGAAAAAAGTCATAGCTGCCCAGGATTCTGAACGCCAATATGGTGAACCGATTTATAGGCATTGTGAACATTACGATCTGGAAAACGACGATCGCGATGCACCATCCGCTTATCTCCAGCAATGAAATCGGCTTTTGCACGTGCTGTGCGATCGGACCTGGTGTTATCGGGGCTTGAAATGGGTTGTGCGGCGATTCGATATTCATTCCGGAAGTTGTACTGGTTTAGCTCGGAACCATGTTGATGCGACTGCTGTGACCAGTCCGTTGAGTATCGCCGAAGACGCCACCCACCTCAGTGCCCATTCCCATTCGCGTCTCGTAAATTCCCAATTCGTCATCAGGCAGCCGACCAGAATAAAGACCAGCCAGGCGATGATGTGAATTAGC
>CALFOL010000469.1 GCA_937919915.1 uncultured Planctomycetaceae bacterium | reverse complement strand
TGAGTGTCGACGATTAACGTCTTGGGGTTCGCGGGATCCACGGTGCCGAAGACTTCTCGAGCAATCCCCGGATTGAGCAGTTTGGTTTCTTTCGAATCGATGGTGAACTGCTGCACTCGACCCTGCGGAACATCTTCGACAGCTTTGTTCTCCGGAGCCGGTGAGTATTCGGGCCCGATCAGGAAATTTCCGTCCACATCAAGAGGCGGACTCAGGCCGGGTTTCGCATCCAGACGCACGAATGCCGGTGAACCCGCAGCATCAAACTTCCGCGTGGGCATCGCTGCACGTTTTTGCGGCGCCGGGAAGGCTGCTTCGATTTGCAGAAACGAGACCGCAAGAAAGAAGACAAGACCAGACATCTGCTGTTTAGACATGAAACATCCTCAAGGATTTAAGTGGACAGGCTACGCCTGGATCGTGGCCTATGAATTTCCGAACCTGAAGTGTTAGAGCAATTTACCTTTTGTTGTGGACGGTTCTGGCTCGCGGGAACCGGCTCACGTAGGACGAAACGCGTGCTCTGCGGCCACAAGTCAGCGAAATTCGCTGTAGCGAGGCAACAGACGCGGTCGCATCCTGACTTTCGCATCGGGTTAGAACGGGTTTGGATTGGCATTTCGAATGCCTGTGCCGCATTGTCCTCTTTCGATTCCAGAGAATCAAACTAACGTTGTGTCGCGTAAACGGCCACATCCCAGGAGTCGCGTTCTGTGTATTCGCTAACACCAAACCGTCGCTGAACACCTGTCGGAGAGCCACCGAACAGCCGCTTGATGGGGACGTTTCTTAACGCGAATCTCCAAGCGGCAACGCCGCCCGTGGTCAACGTTAAAGGCCGGAATTTGGCTCAATGAACTGGGTTGTTTGACCGATCACCAACAGGCTGCCCTGCGGCGATGTTTTGAAGGTGGGGGAATTGTTGGGAGTTTGGAACTTCAGTGGTGTTGTCTGGTTTCCCATTTTTACCATGACAGGTGCAGCGGGTTGCGCAGCGAAGATCCCCGTAGCGCCGGCGGCGATGGCCAGACTTTCGGCGGGTTCTTCAAGAACGAATTCCTGGACAACGTTCGAGAAATTGTCGATTGGAAAAAAATTAAACTTCCGAAGTGCCCGCCGGATTTTTGGTGGATGAACTTCCGACGGCAGATGGATCAGCATCGTGATCGATGTCTGCAGCCACGGACGCATCAGGACTTGAGTTTGTACTTATGACAGTGGAGTTGTCAGCGACAGATACATTGGCATCACCAGAGGCGACGAACAGACTGGCCACAAACATTCCGAGGATGATGCCCAGCAGGTGAAGTCCAACAGCGGCAGCTGCCAGTCGCTTGTTCTGGACTAACAGACTGATGAGATTGGCGTTGCTTTCGGCAGTTGCCTTTTGAACACTTTCCTGCGGCTTTGGCGGGGGCCTTCAAAGTTCTCCCGCATGAACACCGAAATACTATCGTCTCCACCTTGGCACCTTTCGTGAACTCTGATCTTTGGGCCCACTCTGCAAGGGCAATTTTGCAGCTGACGGATTTGTGGGTCGTGGCCCCATGTTTTTGCACTTGAGGCGTCATTGGTTTTGGTGAGTGAGCCCGCGGTGTTGCAGTTCGCACCGGCTCCTCGTTCCGTTCTGAATTTCAGCAGAACGATGCCATGCAGGAAGGCTAAGCACCCGCTCACAAATAATCGCACATAATGAATGACCACCCCGTGCTTCAG
>CALFOL010000468.1 GCA_937919915.1 uncultured Planctomycetaceae bacterium | reverse complement strand
AGAGGATGTTCGCACAACTCGGAAGCAGGTGGTTCCCACCAGCGACTCACCTTTGGTGAAACGTCAGCCGGCTAATGAAGCCACCGACGGAAGACGGATTGGCCAGTACGAACTGGCGGAGATGATCGGGCGTGGTGGCATGGGGGTTGTCCACCGTGCTATGCGACTTGCCGACGGTCAGCCAGTCGCGATTAAGATGATTCGACCTGACGTTGAAACAACGGAGCGAGATATTCAATTGTTCCTGAGAGCGGCTGAGGTCCTGCGAAATCTGAAGCATCCAGGCATTATTCGGTTTCATGAAATTAATGAACAGCATGGGCAACTCTATTTCGCGATGGAATATTTCCGAGCGCCAAATGCAGCAGCGTTACTGAAGGAAGACGGCCCGCTTTCTTTGTCTCTTGCTGTCGAGATCGCGTGTCAGGTGTTGGAAGCGCTGTCGTATGCCCATGAACGACGATATGTCCATCGCGACATCAAACCGGAGAATGTTCTGGTGAAAGTGACGGAAGACAGAGTGGAAACCAAACTCGCAGATTTCGGCCTTGCCCGCGTCTATCAGACGTCTTGCATGAGCGGTATTACTTTGCAGGGTGAAATCGGTGGCAGTCTTGCCTTTGCACCGCCCGAATATCTCACAAACTACCGGGATGCAGCGTCCGCCGGTGATCTCTATTCAGTCGGTGCGATGTTGTACACACTGCTAACAGGTGAGCTTATTTACGAGTTCCCTGAGTCGGTGGCCAAAGCGGTGCTCCTTGTCCTGCAATCCGACCCGATTCCTATCAGCAGTCGCCGAAGTGATCTGCCGGAGCAGCTCGTAAAAACGGTCGAACGATCATTAAATCGGGATGCTGCTAAGCGTTTTGATTCAGCAGCGGATATGCGATTGACACTCCTGGAATACCGACAATGATCGTGCGGTTGAACGTAGGAATTACGATCAAGTTCTCGCGGCTGAATACAACGTGAATTGATAACGACAGAGCGGTTTGTTGCGACATTGTCACAATCTCGTACGTATTCCAATATGGTCAAATACCGTCCGCCGCGGCCACAAGTCAGTGTAATACGCTGTAGCTTTCGGGCAATATTTTCCGTCAAACTTCTTCACGGCGTTGCCCTTCACATCAGGCAGATTCCGTGCCGAGCAGTATTGCTGCTGACCGCATTTCGTATTGCCTGCCTTTACTTTTGTTTGGCAGGCGTCCGAGGTTTCGGGACCGGCGGCGCGGTCGGTCGTGGTCCATCCAGATCGAAGAACCGCATGTTCTTCCCGACCCGATTGAAGTCACCAAGGTCTTCACGCATGTCTTCGGCCAGTTTTAACAAACCAGCAACGACGGCCGGGTTTTCTTCAGCTGCGTTCTTTGTTTCACCCAGGTCGTTATCCAGATTCACAAGAAACGGGCTGTCGAAACCAATTCGATCTGCAACAGCAATGTGTGAGTTCCGACTGAACGGCGCGGCGCCGATCGGTTGCTTGCTCCGAGGCAGATGCAGCTTCCACCTGCCCTGACGAACAGCTTGCAGGTGGACTCTGAGGTAGTAGTAATGCGCCTTGTCTGCGTTCGCTTTGTCGAATTCGCCCTGGAGCAGATGCCGAATGTCTTCGCCGTCGATAACACGATCTGTCGGAACCTCAGCACCAGCCAGGGCAGCCAGTGTGGGCAACACGTCCAGCGTACTCGCAATCGAATCGCACGTCTTCCCGGCCGGAACACGCCCCGGACCCCAGACGATGCAGGGAACTCGCACGCCGCCTTCGAAGGTCGACACTTTTCCGCTGCGCAGAGGTCCTGCCGACCCGCCATCGTCAGTCGATAAATGACCGTCCTGGTGGTCTTTGTTCTTGATCAGCCACGGTCCGTTGTCGCTGGTGAACAGAACGTAGGTGTTGTCGGCCAGTCCCATATCGTTTATCGCATCCAGAATCCGACCGACGTTGAAGTCAATTTCTTCAATGACGTCACCGTACAGACCACGTTTGCTTTTGCCTTTGAACTGCGCCGACGCATCCAGTCGAGTATGCGGCATGGAATGCGGGATATAGACGAAGAACGGTTGCTCCTTATTCTTCTGCATGAAACCAATCGCTTCGTCCGTGTACCGCTTTGTCAGCGTTGACATGTCCGTTTCTGGTTCGATCAGTTCTTCGTTGCGGTACAGATTGGCAACGCGATCATTACTCGTCGGTGTGCCATAGAAGTCGTCGAAGCCCTGATGCGTCGGAAACAAATCCATGAAGAAGCCTTCCTGAGCGTGCTTTGCGAGATCCCATTTGCCGAAGCAGGCCGTCGCATAGTCTTTTGTCTTCAGGATCTCCGCGACCGTGATCTCATCGCTGTGAAGAATCGGATGCACCTGCTTGTCGTTGCCTCGTTCGGCGACTCGCATCGGATAGCAACCCGTCATTAAAGCGGCGCGCGACGGCCCGCAAACCGGTTGCGCATAAAAGCTCGTGAACTTCATTCCTTCGGCGGCCATGGCATCCAGCCGCGGAGTGCGAATGTCGGGAGATCCGAAACAGCCAACGTCAGCATATCCCTGGTCGTCGGAGAAGATGACAACGAAGTTAGGCCGTGCAGCTTTGGCATGCGTCGGGAGTCCAACAATCAGACAGGCAAGCAGCAATAGTGGTCGCATCAAAGTTGTTCTCCAGTCTCGGACTGTGATAACCGTATCCCACGAGCCTGACGCGTTCAGGAACTGTTCGATTAGGATTTGCTGCAGGTCGGTCCCGGATTCGATTCTCTCGACGAAGTCCTTTGTGCCGGGACGTAGGCCGTTACGACGAATGCAGGCATGAGTGC
>CALFOL010000467.1 GCA_937919915.1 uncultured Planctomycetaceae bacterium | reverse complement strand
CCGCGTTCGCCGCCACGCAGCCTGCTGAAATCAAGTCGAAGTTTCTTCCGGAAGAGAATCAAAACGGTTTCGAAGAAAAAAGCAAGCTGACCGCGGAACTGTTGGCCTATGCGAAGGCTGAACTGAGAGTCGTTGACGACAAGATGGAAGCTGCGGCGAAAGCCTGGTATACAGAACACGACTTACCCTATAGAAAGGCGAACGCTCGCAAGCACGACCCGGAAGACATGAAGCCTTCGCGACATGTTGGTTTGACTCCGGAAGAACAGGGTGTCAAGAAGGTCCGTGAGCAGGATGCCTGGATCTGGGAGCGACGCATGGAACGCTACGAGGCTTACGTGCAGACCGTGTACAACGGTCCGGACAAATTCACGAACACTCGCAAGATGCGTGAGATCAAAAAGTTCGACAACAGCTGGCGACCTGCGACGTTTATTCTGGCTGGCGGATCGTTGGAAGCCAAAGGGGATGCGGTTGGACCGGGTGTGCTGAGCGGCACCGGAGTGCCGGCCACCGATGGCGATGATCCGCACGTCGTTACCGATGAACTGTCAGGACGACGACTGCAACTTGCTCGCTGGATCGCCAGTGACAAAAATCCGCTGACCGCACGTTCGTTTGTGAACCGTGTCTGGCAGTATCACTTCGGCACCGGCATCGTCAAAACGCCGAATAACTTTGGAGCCAAAGGCAGCAAGCCGACTCATCCAGAACTTCTGGACTGGTTGACCGTGGACTTTATCGAAAACGGCTGGAAGGTAAAGAGGCTGCACCGGTTGATTATGTCGTCAGATGCCTACCAACGGTCTGGTCGGCATGCCGACCAGAAGTAGCTGGAGACCGTTGATCCGAACAACGATCTGTTGGCACGCTTTCCTGCTCGACGACTGACGGCTGAAGAGTACCGGGATACGGCGTTACAGATTTCCGGTGAGCTGAATTCCGAAATGGGGGGCTTGCCAATCAAGCCGGAAATCAACATGGAAGTTGCCCTGCCACCTCGCATGATTCAGTTCTCAATCGCACCAGCTCACCAGCCGTCACGTACGCCGGCAGAACGCAATCGCCGTACGATCTATACATACCGCGGCCGCGGCCAGGCAGATCCAATGTTGGAGATTCTGAATCTCCCGAATCCCAACGAAAGCTGTGAAGTGCGAGATTCCGCGGCCGTCACGCCGCAGGCCTTTACGCTGATGAACAGCGATGTGATGACTGACAGGTCGATCGCGTTTGCGTTGCGAGTGCAAAAAGAATGCAGGGATGATACGGCCAAACAGATTCGTCGAGCTGTACAGTTGGCATATGGTCGTTTCCCCGCCGCAAACGAGCAGGAACATCTTGAATCTTATGTGAGTGAAATGCTGGTCTATCACAATACACACAAACCTGAAGAGGTCGAGTACCCGAAGCAGGTCGTGCGTTCGCTTGTGGAAGAATTTACCGGTGAACCGTTTGAGTTTATTGAGCTGCTGAATGTGTACGACGACTACGTGCCTGATTCAAAGCCCTGGACTGTGTCTGCAGACACCAGAGCGATGGCGGATGTTTGTTTGCTGCTGTTGAACTCAAATGAGCTGATGTATGTTTATTGATCGAAGAAGTTCCGCTCCGGATTAATAACAAAACGACATTGTGCCGAACCGTGGATGTCGAACGCAAACTTCAGCGATCGAGATTCCCTGTTCGATATTTATTATTCAAAAGATCACGTTAAGTTACGCAATGAACATGCAAATCACCCCACGACGCGATTTCCTGTATGGCCTCGGCTCTTGTCTGGGAGCCGTCGCGCTGACTGATCTCATGGCCGCTGATTCGTCCGGGACAGGTCCGCTGTCGCCGAAGCAGCCGTTGTTGCCTGCGAAAGCCAAGGCAGTCATTATGTTATTCATGGAAGGCGGGCCCAGCCAGGTAGACACCTTCGATCCTAAGCCGGAATTGAATGCGCGGCACACCACCGAATCGACTCGAACAAAGGGCCTTGCGACCGGCAAACGATTTTTCGTCGGCAGTCCGTTTAAGGCTCGCAAGGTTGGTAACGCCGGGATCGATATGAGCGAACCATGGCAGTTTCTGGCGGATCCGGAAGTCGCCGATGAGTTGTGTGTGTATCGCGGCTGCAAGGCAGAATCGCTGAATCATCCGGAAGCTCTACTGCATATGAACACCGGCAGTCGGCTCGGCGGCGACCCGGGACTCGGAGCCTGGGCAACTTATGGCCTGGGGTCAGAAAACCAGAACCTCCCTGGTTTCGTTGTCATGACGGAACTCGCTCTGCCGCAGGCGGGACCTGCCAACTGGACGAACGGTTTTCTGCCTGCTCATTACCAGGGGACGCGCCTGCGTTCAACCGGGTCGCCAATTCTTGACCTGAACCCGCCAGAATTTAAGACGCGTCAGCATCAGCGCAGAGCGTTGGATCAGCTGGCGATGTTAAATGCGAATCACGCCGCTAAGCATCCGGAACATCGTGACCTTGCTGCTCGAATGGAAAGTTACGAGCTTGCGTTTCGCATGCAGACTGAAGTGCCGGGGATTGCCGACATAGACAGTGAACCGAAACACATTCAGGAATCGTATGGATTGGAACGCAAAGAATGTGCGGCATTGGGGCGTCAATGCCTGATGGCTCGCCGGCTTGTTGAACAGGGAGTTCGCTTTGTGCAGATTTTCAGCGGCGGCTGGGACAGTCACGACTATCTGGAAAGAGGCCACTCCTCTCGCATCAACAGTGTCGATCAGCCGATTGCCGCATTGATCAAAGACCTGAAGCAGAAAGGATTGCTGGAAGATACGCTGGTCATTTGGACGGGGGAATTCGGTCGTACTCCGGACAACAACTACCGTGGCGGCGTGACAGCACTCGGACGTGGCCACAATGTGGATGCCATGAACATGTGGTTCGCCGGCGGCGGAGTGAAGAAGGGCACGATCGTTGGAGCGACTGACGAACTCGGAGCAGAAGCGGCAGAAGTGGTTCACCCGATCCGCGATGTGCACTGCACAATGCTGAATCTTCTGGGTCTCGATGATAACAAACTGACGTATTTCCACGGCGGCCGGTACAAGCAACTGTCACAATTCGGCGGCGAAGTCATCGACGAACTGATTGCTTAACGTAGTTGTCACTTAGAGCAGTCTACTCATTGTCGTGAACGGTACTCGCTCGCGGGAGCAGGCTTTCTTCGACCGAAACGCGTGCCCCGCGGCCACAAGTCAGCCGTAATACGCTGCAGAGGGTGACGATTACCTGAGCCCGATGTGGTGGTTGCTGAGACGTTCGAAGCTGTTGTCTGTGATCAGGTAGTTGTGTTCGAAACGCATGCCGCCAACGCCTTCGACGTACAAGCCTGGTTCGATGGTGACCACATCACCGGCCAGCAGCACGTCGTCACTTTCCGGTACCAGAATCGGCAATTCCGGATGTTCCATTCCCAGTCCGTGGCCGCAATGATGAGCCAACGCCGGGTAGCCTCGATCAATAAAGACCGTTGACGCTGCTTCGTACACAGCCTTCCCCACTGCGCCTGCTTTTAGTGTTGATTCTGCCGCGAGCATTGCGTCGCGGCAGGCTTCGAATTGGCGGAGCTGGTCGTCCGTCGGCGTCCCCACCGCCATTGTGTTGGTGAAGTCGCTGCGATAGCCGTTAATGATCACGCTGTAGTCTGCGATAAACAAGTCGCCTTCCTGCAGCACATAGTCGGTGGGCAGGCCACCGGCTTTAAACTGCACAGCGTTCGTCGCTCGGAAATCCCCGTACACCACACACGCACATCCGGCGTTCTGTTGTGCTGCGTGTTGGATCGCCAGGAAGACGTCAAGTTCGGTGACACCAGGACGAATCATACTCAACGCCGCAGCATGGCCTGCATCGCAGGCAGCCATACAGCGCCGCAACAGGTCGACTTCATCGGGGAGCTTTTGCCGTCGCAACGCGCGAACGATCGTGCCAACGGTGGTTGGGGTGCCGCTGATCGCGTCCGTGACCTGCCAGCTTGCCTGCTCGACAACTGTTCGAACAACAGTGTCTGTGACGGCTTCGGTTTCGATCAGTCCCTGTGACTTGCCCCAGTCGCTGCGGCATTTCAGCAGCGCGTCCGTCAAAGCATTGTCGCGATTCCCAACAGATGTTTTGTGGGTGTACCACGGAATGATCACTTCGCGGTCAACAAACGGAGCACAGACCGCCGCACGCCGGACGAAGTTGTCCGCCAGTAAAGTGGCTTCACCATTTCGATGAAGCAGCAGCAGTGCGCGCTGATCGGCCGAGAAGCTGAGCGGGTTGATGCGAAAGTTGGCGAAGTATTGAATGTGACGGCAATCGCCAATCAGCACCCAGTCGATCGATTCAGGAAGATGAGTCCACAGGTTCTCACGTCGTTGTCGGCAGCCAGCTTCGGTCAGCATTCAGAGAATTTCCAGTGCGAGAACAGGGGCGAAAAGCCGCAGGACGCCGTCCTGCAAATCGTTACGCTATTTTCCGGACGATTTCTTACTGCCACAATAGCTGAGTGCCATCAGGCTATACGCCGTCACAAGATTCGGATCGCCTTCGTACCAGCGATCGGCGGGGTTGCGCCAGCTACCGTTGGGTTGCTGCAGGCCCGCCAGGCGTTCCTGTAATTCTGCGCGCCAGTTGTGTTTGTTGCCAGCCGCATCGACGAATTCCTGTTCGCCGATCACTTCCATCGTTTTACCGAAGGTGTGAAAGTAATAGTACAGGCCCTGCTTGCCCATGCCGGGGTTTTCAGCCAGCGTGTAGTTCTTGCGGATCCAACTCACAGCTGCCTTCACACGTTCGTCATCTCGATCAAGTCCGGCGTAGATCAGACTCTTGAGCCCGGCGTAGGTCATGCTGCCATAGCTGCGGAGGCCGCCGTTTTCTGTCATGCCGGCCTTGGAATCTCCGCCCGCAGCTGGAGTGTAGTAGAAACCGCCGTCATTGATCAGCCCCGCGAACTTCGTGTCGTTAGCGGATGTTTCCAGGTTCTGGGTTCGAGACACAAATGTCTTGATGTTCAGCATCGCTTCGTCGTCTTCTTTGACGCCGGCCGCCTTGAGCGCTTCGATCAGGTATTGAGTATTCGACATGTCCGGACGCTGGTGACTTCCATAGCCGCCGCCCCCCCATGCGGGATCGCTGGATTCAATGCCTTCCCCCTTGTCCCATTGCAGTCCGCGGAGAAACATTTCCGCCTTCTTGATGTGGTCGTCGTAACGTCCGTCTGCGTTGGCTTCAGAAAGTGCCAGCACCGTGATGCAGGTTTCGTAGTTTCTGTGTAGGCTGTCGTTCGTGTAGAAGCCGCCACTGGGCTGTGAGTGCGAGAGCAGGTTCTTCAGACCGTTGGCAACGACCGGATCCTGGGGAGACAAACCCGACCGCAGCAGCGATGTTGTGATCAGCCCAGTGACACCGACGAGCTCGCTTTTCGTCCACGAGCCGTCTGCTTCCTGGGTACGCGTAAGAAACCCGATCGCCCGTTTTTGCATTTCACCGATATTCGTCGCTTGTGCAGTTGCTACATTTGCACAGAGAATACAGCTGAGAACTGCGAATAACCCTGTCCGAACCATATCGACTCTTTCCGGCAATGATGATCTGAAGCACGAAGTCAGCCCCGCGCTGATTCGGCAGTTGTGTAGACCGCTGACGGTCCGGTTCGTTATTCTATCGATTCCCGCCGCCGATCAAGAGTCTGTGTTTCGACAATCGACCAACACTGCAGAAAACCGATGAATAATCAGAAACCTTTACCATTGATTTCCACAAGCGATTGCTCGCCGGTGCCGGTGTTCAATTGCCAGGTGATTCTGAGTAAGCCAGATGACGCTGGAAAGCGGACGGGGCGCGTGGCGAATTTGGCGGGAATCACCGCCGAAGGCCATTCCGAACGCGACGTGCTGTCTTCAATTAAGAAACAGTTCAAGGCGGCGATGCAGGAATACGCGAAGGCCCAGCAGGCAGCACCATTCCTGGATCCTCCTGAATTACCGCAGCCCGGAGAAGTGGAGCGGTTTCTTCCGGTACACCTGTGATGCAGGATCTGCGTCGCGGCGACGTTTTTGCCTTACAGCAGTTGACTTATTGTTGTGAACGATACTCGCCCGCCCGAACACGCTGTCTTCGATCGAAACGCATGCCCGCGGCCACAAGTCAGCGTAATACGCTGTAGAGAACGTTGCTGGCCCGACGGGGAAATAAAATCGGATTTCATTTGAACCAATCCGAGTGCCAGGCCGCTGAAGAGGGCGTCACCAGTGATTTGAGATTTCAAATCTGAAATCTCAGATTTACACGCTTCAATGCGACCGGTCTTCGCCGGGACGCCTTTTCCACTTCCGCTTGCCTGCGCTACCGTTACGCGCGGGTTCTCGGTTCACGAGCTCAATCAATCAGGAGTCGCAGAGATGTTCAGACAGCCCATTGTTCTTGCCTGTTGTGGCGCGTTGCTGCTTAATGTTTCGGGATGTGGCGAAAACCACAATTCGTCGAACTCGACCGACAAAGGCTATGCTCCGAGCGTGGAGTCAGCGGCGGTCGCGCCGCGCAGCACGCCGAGTGGATCGGCGGCGAAAACGACGATGCCGGAGGCCTCGATCGCGGCGGACAGCATGACTGTCGCCAGCGAATCCGCACCAGCGAGCCGCTCTCGAGACCTCGAAGCGCCTGCAGCAGTGGAGGAAAAACCGTTCGTCCCCAACAACGGCCGCCAGTCGGTAATCCTGACGGCAGGCAGTTTTGATGACGTCGCTAAGTTTGATGACTA
>CALFOL010000466.1 GCA_937919915.1 uncultured Planctomycetaceae bacterium | reverse complement strand
TTGCCAGCAAGGATGATGTATCTTGTCCGAAATCCGTCGCTCGGAAGTCTAATCCGAAGTCGCTGCCGGTGATGTCATTGTTTTCCGTGACGAATTAAAACTGCGTCAGCTGCTGTGTTGCGGAGCCCGCCGATGCTCAGATTCATGCTCACCTGTCTGTCTGATGGAGATTCGCCTTTGTGGCCTTGCGTGGTTTGCCTTGATTCTCACGGGCGGAGCTTCCGGACGTCTCAAACAACTCTGTAAAGTCACAGCGGGGCTCGGAGCAAAAACCTGGCGGTTCCGAGTTTCAGCTCGTGGCCCTGTGAACCAACCGTGTGGAATGATATTCGATGGAGACGTCCGCAAGTTTACTGGAACGGCTGCGGAGTTCCCCGCATGACGCGGACCGGGGACAGCTTGTCGAATTGTACACACCGCTGATCCGTGTATGGGTGCGGCGTTATTCGTCGTCGCAGCAGGACGCAGATGATGTGGTGCAGGAAGTCCTGTCTGTCGTGGTTCGAAAACTGTCGGCGTTCGAACGTCAGCGGACAGGTTCGTTTCGCAATTGGCTGCGGTCGATCACCGTGAACTGTCTGCGGGATTCATGGCGAGCGAATCGATTCCGCCCGTCGGCTACTGGTGGAAGCGATTTTCGGCAGATTCTGGATCAGATGGAAGACCCGCAAAGTCAGCTGAGTGAGTTATGGAATCAGCAGCACGATCAGTATGTGCTTCGCACGTTACTGGACCAGGTGCGGCGTTCGCTGGCAGATGAGACCTGGCAGGCGTTTAAACGCGTGTCAGTGGACGGTGAGTCGGCTGTTGACGTGGCCGCCGCGCTCGGAATGACGGTGAATTCGGTCTATATTGCGAAGTCGCGGGTGATGAGCAAAATCCGCGAACTCGGGGCGGGATTAATCGATTGACCGGCAAGCAGCCTGGCAAAAATCGGACGTCGAAAAATTATGCTGAAAGATTTTGCGTTCTCCAGCCATTCATCAATGGCTCCCATCGCTGCCCACAACAGAAGATTGTAAGAGATAACAGTGAAACCGACGATGTCCGACCATCCCGACCGAATTCAACTGACGGCGTTCCTGGACGGACGCCTGTCAGAAGACGACCGAATCGTGATCGAAGACCACGTGGAAAGCTGCGAAGTCTGCTGTCAGGCAATGTCCGAACTGCCGTCGGATACGCTAAGCGGCCGCTTGCTGGATGTCGACACGAACGCGAAAGAACCCACGTTTGCGTTTCCGTCTCAGCAGGCAGCGTCAAAAAATGATTCGGAGATTCCTCCCGCGCTACGGGATCATCCACGGTACCGCATTTTGGGTCCGCTGGGCAAAGGCGGAATGGGCGTCGTGTACAAGGCACAGCATCGGATGATGGACCGCGAGGTCGCGTTGAAAGTTATTGACGGTCGCTTTATCGAAAATCCACAGGCCATTGAACGCTTTCGCACAGAAGTGAAAGCGGCGGCTCGACTCACTCATGCCAACATCGTTCGAGCTTACGATGCTGAACAGGCAGATAATCTTCATTTTCTGGTAATGGAATTCGTTGACGGGATCAGCCTGGCCGAGCTCATTCGCCGCAACGGTCCTTTGCCTGTGCATCAGGTTTGTGGAGTCGTCCGAAAAGTTGCTCAGGGGTTGCAGCATGCCTTCGAACAGGGCATGGTGCATCGTGACATCAAACCTCAGAACATCATGGTGACTCAGGATGGTCGCATCCGCATTCTGGATTTCGGGCTGGCCAAACTGGCTCGCGAAAGAGAAGCTCCGGTGGTGCCGAACGGAGACGCCCCGCGCGATCAAATGCGGCGCACCGCCGACGCGCTGACTCTGGTGGGATCGGTGCTGGGAACGCCGGACTATATTGCCCCGGAACAGGCCGTCGATGCACGTCAGGCCGACATTCGAGCGGACATCTATAGCCTGGGCTGCACCTGCTATTTTCTATTGACCGGATCGCCTCCGTATCCGACAGGTACAGTCATGGAGAAACTAACGGCGCATACGGAATGTACGCCGACTTCGATTGTCAGGCTGCGGCCGGAGGTGCCAGCAAAGATTATTGCGATCACTCAGCGGATGATGGAGCGGCAGCCCCAGGATCGCTATCAAACTCCGCGTGAGATCGCTCAGGCGATGGACGAATTCGTAAAAACAGGATCGATGTCGCCAGCTGCGACTACGGATGTGGATCATGCCGCTGTTGCGACGCTGAGTATTGATCGGTCGCCGTTTAGTGATTCGGACCTGCTGAAGGTCGATTTGGACGCGATTTCCATCAATAGTTCGGCCATGCTGTCGTTGGTTGACCTGGCAGCAACGCCAACCGTTGAGGCTCCCGCGGAACCGAGGCCGGCTCCGCCTGTGAAACCGAAGACGCCACCAATGGCAGCGCGAGCGACAGGACGTTCTGCCAAGCGGGCGCCGCGCGAAATTCGGCATCGGTTGGAAGTGGGTGATGTTGACTCCGGTTTTAGCTGGAGTAGCAGTTGTGATTGGCCTGTCGCTGTTTCCATCGACAGGTACCGGTCCGGTTGCGTTGACTCCACCTGACGAAATCGCACCCACCACACGCGTTACGGCGCAGCCGCCGGATCCGGTGCCAGGACGCGAGGAAGAAATTCCCACGGGGGAATGGATTGATCTAATTCAGAATATCAATCCGCAAGGCAACGCACCGGCTGGTGTCTGGGAAGTTGTACATCGAGAACTCACAGTCGACAAAGTTGAGTGGGCGAGAATCATGCTGCCCTGCAATGTCCCGGAGCAGTACGAATTTGAAGTGGTGTTTACTCGAAACACGGGCGTGAATTCCATCGCTTTGATCTTTGCTATGAATGGTCACCAGGCGACGTTGGATATTGATGCAGGGCACGACTTCCTGGCTGGCATTCAGAATATTGACGGGGAGAATTGCCAAATAAATGTCACGCCAGTGGAAAATGTACGGCTGACCAACGGTGAGCGGCACACGGCCGGTATTCGCGTGCATAGTGATCGCGTCGAAGCGTTCCTCGATGGTCAGCCATTGAAGCACTACTATGGCGATGGAACGAACCTTTCCCTCCATCCGAACTGGCGTCTGCCGGACACCAACGGCATTGGCGTTGGCGCCTATGATTCCGCGACGACGTTTCATCGCGTGCGAATCCGATCACTTGGCGAGAATTAGAGCAGTTTACTTATTGTTGTGAACGATACTCGCTCGCGGAGCAGGCTGTCTTCGATCGAAACGCGTGACCCGCGGCCATAAGTCAGCGTAATACGCTGTAGGCGAGCCGCGGACGTCAGTCATCGCATTGAGCTCCGTGATAAGCAGTCGCTTATATGTTTTCGCACATAATAATCTTCGGATCATCCTTACCTGAATTACTGGGTGGTCATTCATTGTGTGCGATTATTTGTGGGCGGGTGCTTACGTCAGCCAATTCCTTCCCCCAAACGGGCACTGACGTCCCGGCTCGTCAACGACAGTGGCCCATTCATGAAAAGTTGAGAATTCCTGACAGACTTTATCCTGAGACGCCATTTCCTTCTGTCGCGAGTCAATTCCCACGCGGATTGCTTGCTCAGATCTGCTTCTCCCGTCTCATTCTCGTCAGGAAACCGCCATGAAGTCTCAATCACTGTTGTCCCAGCTACTTCGATGTTCGTTCTCCGTGACACGGCAACGTCGTCGGAAACAACATGCTGTTGCCAGCGATACGTCGGCGGCCATAGAGCGGGTTGAAGACCGAAGAATGCTGTCCGCTACGAACGACCTTGCAGGGCTGAGTGACGAGTTCGCCGCAGACACCTCTGCCGACTGGTCGCGGGTCAATGAAGTGGAAAACTGGAACGCTGATCAACTGGACGTCTACGACATCGATCAAACTCAGGATGGCCGCCTGGTGATGGCGCCTTCCTCTGTGGTGTGGTATGAGGATTGGCGTGGTCCGCTGGCTTTTAAGGACGTCTCCGGCGACTTCGTCTTTACGACTCAGATTCACATTAGTGATCGCGATGACATCGGGATTGCTGATGCCGACAATGTCCCCAATGAAGCACAGTACTCATTGGCAGGAGCCATGATTCGGACTCCGCGAAATATCAATAATCCCGCCACGGACTGGCAACCTGGCTATCGTCAGAACGATGGAACCAACAACGGCGAAAATCACGTCTTCTTTTCACTGGGACATGCCACAAACGGGCAATTCACATTCGAGGTCAAGGCGACTCGCAACAGCAACTCACAACTGCAGCTAACACCGGTTGATACTGATGTCGTCAACATTCAGGTGGCCCGCATTGACAATACCGTGCTGACGCTGCGACAGATTCCGGGACAGGACTGGGTAGTGCATCAGCGATACAGCCGACCAGACATGCCGGACACACTGCAGGTCGGTTTGGTGTCGTATACTGACTGGGAGAAGGCCAGTGACTTCGATGAGTTCTTTCACAACAGCAACAAGTTGTCAGAGTCCGGCGTTGATCCCACCCCCGGCGAAGCATTCAATCCAGACCTCGTTGCCGGCTTCGAATTCGCTCGCTATGTGCGACCGCAGATTCCGACTGAACTGGAAGGAGTCGATCTGCTGAACGGGGCAACCGACGCACAGTTGCTGAGTTTCCTCGGAGAAAGCGTCAACCTTCCCGGAGTGGTTGCCCCCCTCCCCGTCGACCTGCCGCAGGTTTCTGTGAATGTGATCTCGGCTTACATTGATGAAGCCGCTGGCAATGTTGCCGCGTTCAGTATTTCGCGAGCCGGAACGGAGACCGACGAGGCACTTGTGGTGAACTATTCGGTTGCCGGCACAGCCGACGGGGGCACCGATTACACCCCTCTGCCTGAAACAGCCGTGATTCCCGCCGGAGCGTCTTCGGTCACGATTGACGTGCAGGTCACGGACGATGCGTTGGTCGAAGGCGGTGAAACCATCAATCTGGAACTCGTGGATGCAGTGTTCTACGAACTGGGCGATCCGATGGCGGTTGTCACGATAGCGGATGACGACTTCATGCCGGTCGGAAATCACACGATTCCCGGGCACCCTGGTCAACTGACACTTTCACTGCCTGCTACATATCCGGACGGTACGACATTGCCTTACACAGCGAAGGTTGTCGGCAGCGACGAATTCGCACTGGATCAACAGTACAGTTTTTACGTCGAGGAATCCTACTACGAGAATTGGAGCGGACATAACGAACGCTGGGTGAATGCAAATCAGGGTGGGACCAGTTGGTTCTACCTTCTTCCTGACGGACAGTTGTACCGCTGGGAAGGCAGTTTTGCGGACAGCAGTCTGATCGCTTCGCTGGATGCAGCAGTGTACGAAACTCCGACGCAGCTGACGGAG
>CALFOL010000465.1 GCA_937919915.1 uncultured Planctomycetaceae bacterium | reverse complement strand
CTGGAGCGGCTGCCTCAACTGCGTGTGATCGCTCGCAACGGCGTCGGTTATGACCGTGTCGACGTGCCGGCAGCGACGGAAAGAAACATCGTCGTGGCGATCACTCCGAAGTCCATTCATGAAGCCGCTGCCGAACATGCTCTGGCGCTGCTGCTGGCTGTCTCAAAGCAGATCGTTGCCGGAGACCGTGCCGTCCGCGCGGGGGAATGGCCGCGAGACCTGATTGAACCAATTCGTCGAAAGACGATCGGCATTCTGGGCCTTGGTCGTATCGGTCGCAGCATGGCGATTCGGTCTGCCGCATTTGGAATGACCGTGATCGCTCACGACGCCTTTCCGGATGAGACTTTCGCGCGGGAACACAATATCGAGCTGGTTTCTTTCGACACATTGATTGAACGCTGCGATGTTCTAAGTATCCACTGCCCCAACACGGCCGACACGCACGGAATAATTGATCGCGATGTACTAACACGAATGAAGTCCAACGCGATTCTGATCAATACGGCTCGAGGTCCCATCGTGAACGAAGCCGACCTGATCGCAGCGTTGCAGGACGGCTCAATCAAAGCCGCGGGACTTGATGTTTTCGAACAGGAGCCCCCAGCGAAAGATAATCCGCTGTTCAAGCTGGACAACGTGGTTCTGACACCGCACGCAGCCGGCGCCGATTCTCTGGCCATGCACGACATGGCGATTGAATCGGCCAACAATGTCATTGGTCTTTACAAAGGCGAGTGGCCCACCGGCGCCGTGATCAATGCTGAACTGCAGGGAAAATGGAGCTGGTGAGATTCGTGCCCGATATGGTTGTTGAAGACCAAAAGAGTACGCCGGATCAAGCGAAGCGCTGCTCCGGCAGCCTTAAATTCTCGGTGCCGGAGCGTCGTCGCTTTGCTCCTTGATCCGGCCTACTACGAGCCATAGCTGGACGTGGACTGTTTTCCGAGCGGCTCGACGCCCAGTTCGCGTCGCATGATCTCGCCGGATTTGCAGAACCAGTTGAACAGCGTCTTCACGTCAATGCCCACGTTGAAGTGTTTGATCCCTTGTTCCAGATACGGCCCGAATCCCTGCGGTTCGTTCAGTTCGACTCGCACTGCGACGCCCATCTTCTGAGCTGTCGTGATCATGTGTTGTTCCGCTTCTTTGACTTCCGGGTGCGAGAACTGCCCGGTCAGGCCGATACTGTTCGAATAATCAGCGGGCCCAAACTGAACCATATCGACGCCGGGAACAGCCAGCATCGCTTCCAGATTCTCAATTGCTTCTTTCTTTTCGATCATCAGGGCGATCACGACGTTGTCCATCGCATCCGCCCAGACTTCACTGCCGGCATCGTTCAACGCCGCGCGATGCATATTTACGCCGTGCAGTCCGCGTGACTTCGGGCGCTCGGTGCGAATACTGCGAACACACTGCTCAACTTCGGCGACATCGCGAGGGTCGGCAAACAGCACGCTTTGAAATCCCGCGCCGATCGCTCGGACAGCCGTATGAGCACGAGACTCCTGTTCGATCTTGATCATGCCGCCAAGATGATCGAACAGTTCCACGGCCCGTCCCATGTTGTCCAGCATCGCGTGATCATACGGCGCGTACTCACCGCAGAATTCCACGTAGTCGAACATGCCGCTGTGACCAACGAGTTCAATGATCGTAGGCCATGATGAGAGCAGGCGGGTCCCAAGAGTCGGTTGACCAGCATCCAACAATTCACGTAAACGATTGTGACGCATAATATTTTCTCTTCTTCAGTGAATTCTTCGTTCGCGGGTTAGTGTGACTGTTGGAGTACAGGCTTTAGCCGCCAAATGTATCAAGGCAGGCGGCTAAAGCCTGCACTCCAACCTGCTCTAACGCGCCGGTGGGGGCGTATCGATCCAGCGGCGTTCTTCGTGTGCTTGCAGCACCGAGTCGGCAATTGCCTGTGCGTACCAGCCGTCGTAGAAGTTGGGGACGGCATCTCGTTTTTCCGTGATGGCACTGACGAATTCCCAAACCAAATCGTAACGAAACACGGTGGCAGGCACACCTTCGTGGATGTCGCGGGGACTGCCGACTGGTTTCAGGAACTCATCCGGAACAGGCAAGGGAGCCAAATCAGCATCGGTCTTGCCAAACAAAAGAGTATTGGGTTCGTGCAGGCGATAAACGGCCGACGCTTCGGAACCGTTGATCTCCGCCCATTCGTGCCCGAACCCGGACAGCCCATACCCCTTGGCCAGCGTTGTCCCTTCCCAAACGCCGGTCGCCCCCGATTCGAATTCACCAATCAGACTGGACCAGTCATCAACGTTCGACGGCGGACACACGCTGCCGTCGGTGGTCGTGTCGCGAGGAGCAAAACGAGCGACCGCGCCGGTCACGCTTTTAAGCGGCCCAAGTAAATCTACGGCGAAGTCCAGTCGATGAATCGTCATGTCGAACAGATCACCGGCACCGGCCGTGTCTTTGTATTGCCGCCAGCCCCAACTGGTCTCGGGCCAATCGAGAAATCGTTGTGAACGAAAATGTCTGAGTTCGCCAAGTTCGCCCGTTGTTACCAGTTGTTTCAAAAATCGCATCGCAGGAGCAAACCGATACGTAAACGCCGTCATATGCACAACACCCGCATCGCGAGCGGCCTGGTACATGTCACGAACTTCGCCCGCGTTCAACCCGAGCGGCTTTTCGCACATCACGTGTTTTCCGTGCTGTGCCGCAGCCAGAGCGATCGGACAATGAGAGAAATTCGGCGTGGCGATGATGACGGCGTCGATATCCGGATCGGCACAGAATTCGACGGGGTCATTGCACGCTTTGCTGAGGCCCCATTCGGAGGCACGCTGTTTGAGCAGTTCTTCGTTCGTGTCACAGACGCCCGCCAATTCGGCTCGCGGATCAAGTCGGATGCCCGGGACGTGATGATAGTCGCTGACGGCCCCGGCACCGATGATACCGATCCGGACGGGATTTGAATAAGTCATGACTTCCTGTTCCATAATGAGGGCATGGCCCTCAACTCAAATGCGAGCTACCGCTCGGAAACTCCCGATGGTCGCTCTGAAAACCTGCGTCAACGTGAACAACGACCTGCCAATCAGAAGCCTAAAGAATAATGCCGTCGCCAATTCCGCGATCAGCCAAAGGTAAAACTTATCAAGTAATTCGAAACACCTAACATCAGGCCTCAGGGAACCTGCAACAATTTCGGACAAACGCGATTCTCCGCGACTCCGCGTTAAATGTCTTTCAAATCGGATTGTTGACATCCCGATCGTGTCGAGCAATTCCAACAGTTGTCACCGGGGCACCTTTCCATTTTGAAACGCGCAGAATCGCGAGGAGACCTGGTAACGTCCGTTTGATTCTCAGGAATCGAAAGAGGACAATAAGTTCAATCGCACTTTGGCGGTGTCAGAATCTCTTTCCTAAATCATCGAGGATGTCTTATGTATAAGCAACGGATGACCGTTCTTATCACACTTCTAACGGTCTCGTTTCTGTCAACCGAAACAGCCTTCCCGGCACCGCAAAAACGCGAGGCGCCGCCAACGCGTAAGTTTGATGCGCCAGGTTCGCCGACATTCGTGCGACTGAATGCGAAACCAGGTTTGAATCCGCCTCTTGATGTTAACGGCGACTTTCTGATCGGGCCTGATTATGCCTCGGCCCCGGAGAACAAGGTTGTCGAAGGCGTGCCTCAGGGAAAGGTGCAGCAGTTCGTCATCGATTCGAAGGACACCAAACTTCTCAACCCGGGGATTGCTCGAGAAGTTTTCGGCACCGTAGATCCTGCGAACCCTAAAACGCTGATCGTTGAAACTCACGAAATTGACTACCAGCGTCAGATCACCGTTTACGTTCCCGCACAATACGTACCCGGCAGCGAAGCGCCTTTCATGGTCATTCACGACGGCCCCAAAGGCAAACCCAACATGACGGTTCCGCATATTCTCGACAATCTGATCGCGCAGAAGCGTGCGCCGGCGATGATCGCCATCATGATTGCCAACGGCGGCGGCGATGCTCAGGGACACCAGCGTGGAAAAGAATACGACACCATGTCAGGTCTGTTTGCCGAGTACATCGAAACCGAAGTGCTGCCGCGCGTGGAGAAAAACTGCGACGTCAAACTGACCAATGATCCCGACGGTCGCGCGGCCATGGGCAGCAGTTCCGGAGGTTCCGCCGCACTGATCATGGCCTGGTATCGCACGGATCTTTATCACCGTGTGCTGACCACTTCCGGCACTTTTGTCAACCAGCAATGGCCCTTCAATCCCGAGACACCCGGGGGAGCGTGGGACTTTCATGACAAGCTGATTCCGGAGAGTCCGAAGAAGCCTCTTCGACTTTTCCTGGCCGTCGGCGACCGCGACAATTTCAACCCAAACGTCATGCGTGATGACATGCACGACTGGGTGGAAGCCAACAACCGTATGGCGAAGGTGTTGAAGGCGAAGGGCTACAAGTACCAATACCTGTTCTGCCAAAACTCCGGCCACGGTGTCGGGAACGCAAAGGCCCAGTTCCTTCCGCACGCGATTGAGTGGGTTTGGAAAGAGTATGTGCCAAAACAGAACGAGTAGCACGACCTGTCGTCTAATCTGTCGGGACGCAGCAACGGTCGTATTTTAAAGCGTTGACTTTCTGCAGGCCGCGAATGCTGTGTCCCACGTGACATCGGTGGGAACCGGGCAAACAATGAGCTGCGTGCCCTTTGCCCCCTGTTGCCGTTCCCTCACGCTGATGTATTCCGACGTCGCCACGCCAACTCGCAAAGCTCGTCCATTCGGCGTTCAAGGTTGCGAAGTGTACGTCGCCGTCGCCGACAATCCTCCCACGAACCCGAAAGAGTACCGCTTCGTCGCCTTCTGCACTCGCACACCGAAACTGATCAAGTTCAAAAGCGACAAAAGCGGCCAAACCGCCAACTTCCTTCTGGGCTGGGTCAACATCAAAGGCGAAACTGGCCCCTGGAGCCAAGTCATCAGCTCCACAATCCCCGCGGCTTGAAGGGCATCGCCCTTCAAGGAGATGGCGGGTCGATTGACATGGCAAGTTGTCACCGCCGAGCCGCTCCTTTTGGCGCTATAACACTAGATCAGCGGTAATCTAAGCTGAGCAATGTGAGCTCCGGCAGTTCAGACCTTGAACTGTACGGGCTCATTTAGTTCAACTCCGCCTTCGAACAGAGAAAAGTAACAATGGAGCTACCCAGCTAATTCAACTCTTCGTCCCGACTGGGCACAAACGCAATGATTCCGATGCCGACCGACTCCCTGGAAATTGATACATCGGATATGGTATTCTGCCCAAGCCACCGACGACGTGCATTAATTATACGACGACAGATGTTGCCC
>CALFOL010000464.1 GCA_937919915.1 uncultured Planctomycetaceae bacterium | reverse complement strand
GGCCGGCTGTCGAGCAGTCTTTCAGGGTTGCTATAGTTTCCCCGAGCACACATGCTCCTTTTCGACGGATGGGACGCCCCATGCGCCGCTACTTCTTCGGCTCACCGTCTTTCAATTCGGACGCCGTCAGCTTCACTCTGCCAATGACCATCGCACCGTCGTTCATCCCAGCTTTTTCGAACGTTGCCGTGCCGCTCAGCATTGTGGTCTTTGAGCCGGGTGCCCCAAACGGACCATCGATGATGATGCCCCCAATTTCGACCGTCTTGCCTTTCGTCGGATGAAATTTTTCTATGGGCAACCCCATCCCCACAATAAAGTCGTTGCCGTTCGACTTGCGAGTCCCCACAAAGACAATCGCCGGTGGCTTCGGAGTCCCCTCAGGAACCGGCGGCCATTTGCTGTGTTCGGCATAAACGCCCAGTTGTGATAGCTCCACTCTTTCGCCATCCAGTTCCACGACAAGCTGCGCCTGCCCCAACTGCTTCGAATCTTCCGGCAGCTGGTCGTACCACTTCGTTTCGAACGAAGCGATCACGCGACCGACTTCTTTCATGTAGGCCGGCCGTCTGGCGAGCGACTTTAGCTGCACGGGCCCGCTTTCCATTTCCTTCATCAGCCGACCACGGCGAGATTTGATAAACCGTCGAATACTGTTCACAGCACCGGCGAACTTCGCATTGTCTTCGCGAACAGAATCTTTCAGCAACGCTTCCATGTGATCCAGTTCCGCGATCAACTCCTCTTCCTTCCAGTGTTCATCAAGCAACTGATTCAGCGTCTCGTGATACTGTTTTTGAATCTGCGGAATTCGATACAGCTTGTTCGGCAACAATGCTCGACTGTATACAAACTGCGGGAAAATCACATACGGAGGAATCGGCATCGTCTCAGTAAACAACGCATCGGCGCCCCACGGAATGAAATAGAACTTCGAATTCGCCGGGCTTTGATAGCAAAAGAAATTGTTCTGATCGTTGTTGTACCCGTCCCAGAAACCAAGCAGGCTTTCTGTGGCCCAGAACTTCACAAACGCATCCACGTCGATCAGGGTGTTCAGCTTCTCTACGTCGACATTTTCCTGCGCGAGGACTTTCGAAATCTGTCGAATCGGTTCCGACTCAGCAACCTTGTTTTTCTGCTCAAACTTCTCAACAAAGTCCTCGTAGAAGTCAACAACTGTGCCTTCAAACAGTGCCCCCGATCCATCACCAAAACCACGTTGAAGCATTGGCTCCTTGATTGATTCGACGTTTGAATACAGCCCCAGGTAGGTCCCATTTACTGTCACTTTTGCCAGATTGCATCGTGATGCAAAAGTTCCCGACGCATTGAAGAATCGATAGCCCATGTATTGGCTTAGCCGCGACGCATCCTGATGGTTGTTGTTCAGCGTGAGTCGATCCAATCCGGCAATCGGCGACTGCTGTTCATATTTGTCGAACTTGATCTTCAAAGACGGTCGCTCATCGTTCAGCGAACCCAGAAAACCCTTCTTGCGTAGTCCGACGTTCTGTATCAAAACGCCATCGATTTCGATGTCAGCTTTCACATAGGTGAACGGTGATTTCGGAAGATCCCGACTAAGCGCTTCAACAAAGTTCCGCGTTTGCACGCGGATGGTGTCCCAATCCGCTTTCGGCACGGTGATTTTCACGTCGACGAGGTGATGGGGTTCGAACAACCTGTCGGCCGACAGCTGAGGCTCGACGGCCACACAATTGCCCGAGCAACACAGCAGTAACAACACCGCCGTCCACGTGACGCAGAATTTCCTGTGACGCGCTGTGGTACGTAGATTGTCGAAAGTCATTCGTGAGTTCCCTTGGTGAGTTTTCGTCCCATGGAGGACGACATTCTGTTAGTCCCGGCCAGCGGACACAACCAGCCAGGTGAGTCGACTAAACGGTGGCCTCAGACAATCACACCACGTGCCATCACAATCCCACAGTGTGAAGTCGAGATCAAACACGATAAGACCTGGATACAGCGACTGCTGCTCGTTGCTGAGATCACTCATTAAAAAAGATCGTCAGGTTTTTCGTTTGGCGAGCTGCCGCAACAATGTCAACTTTGCCGTCACCGTTCAGGTCCGCCACCTTGATGTCTTCGACGGCAACTTCCTCCGCCGAAATCCGAGTCTCACGCCAGATGGAACCAGCTTTGTCCATCGGTGTGAACAGCTTGATGCCGGGTACGCCAGGATCATTCATGGCTCGCCAGCCGACAACTATCTGATCAGAACCAACGCCCAGAAAATCCGCACACGCCAACGCATGACCGTCCTTGAGTTCGTCGTCCAGTACCTTCAGTGACGGCCACAGTTCTCCCATTCTGTCGGATTCGACATACACCGCACACACCGAACCGTGCTTGGGTTCCACAGTTGCGATGAAGCGCTTTCCGTTCGGTAATTTGCCGTCACGAATTTCGCCGGCGAACTTGTCGGTCAGTTGAGTGGCCGCCCAGTCACCAGGCTTCGCCGAACGTCGGTCAAAGTGCCAGACGCCTTCCTTGCCCGCCACAATCATCTCTTCTTCCGCATCGTCGTCCCAGTTCACCACGTGAAAGTTGTGCGACAGATGCAGAAAGTCGCTGACAACGTCGAACTTCCAGTCATCCTGCGGATTCGCTGGCTTTGTATATTCCAACACCCGCAGCCCCGCGCCGTCACCATCCACACTGCCGCGGCCACGCAGGGGTTTCACGGCCAGTTTGAAGTCATCCACGCCTTTGATCCAATGCATGCGATGTGTGCTGGGATCGTTGTACAGTTGCTTCGCGGTCCAAGGCTGAGTCCGATCGTCCGGCGGAATCAGGTAGAAGACCGCACCGTCCTTATTGCTCTCAGGATAATTCCATTGTCCACCAACTGCGATCTCGCACTTGCCATCACCATCAATGTCTCGCGCTGTCACGCACACGTTGTCTCGCACGGTCAGGTTTTCGGCGATCACATGTTTCGACCACGACGGATTCTGGTACCACTGAATCGTCTTCTTGTCTGCCAGCACGATGTCTGTCTTGCCATCACCGTCGACGTCAGTCAGCTGCACGCCGTAGCCGATCGTGATCTTGTCGACTTCCACGGCACGCCAGCGGAATTCCGGAATCGGATCGGCCAGTACGGGTGAGACGCAGCAAGTGATCAGCAGAAGAATCAAAAGGTGTTTCCGCATCAGGATCGGTTTCCGGTTGAATGAACAGGCAGAGAATTCGTCAGCGAAGTCACCAGCCTCTGGAGAACATGTTAAGATCTCTACTTTATAGAATCCTCTTCTGTCGATAGCCAGCATTCCGCAGGCCTGGCTTTCAACCGAGTGAATCGGCTGACTGGAGGTCGCATACCGAGTTGACATGAGCAACACGGGCGAATGTGATTCAGCCCGGAGGGCTTCCAGAAATCAGCCCGGTTTACATATTGTTGTGACCGGCACTCGCTCGTGGGGCCTGTCCTTCTTCAATCAAAACCCGTCCCCCGCGGCCACAAGTCGGCGTAATACGCTGTGGCTGGTGGTTACAACTTGACCTTTGCCAAATAGATGCACGTCTTCTCTTCGTGCGAAGAATAGTAGCTGACCCACAGCAGGCCTTCGTGCAGTACAAGACCTGGATAACTTGTGTCGCCGCCTGACGGAAGTTCCAGGCATTCTGTGATGGTGGCCGTTATCGGGTCAATCCACGACAGCGACGTGCGGGCACGCGGTGCGTACAGACGCGTGGCCGCGAGGATTCGACCATCCGGCAGCTGAACCATGTTCGGTCCGCCGATTCTAAGATTCAGTTCACGCCAGCTCCATTCTGTAAACGGTGGCTTTGAACTTCCCAGCAGTCCCGTCTTCGTGCCGGTTTCTCGCCGCAGTAAACACAACGCGGATCCGTCTTTCAAAAACAGAATCGTGTCTTCGCCGACTCCGTTGGGAACGTTGACTTTGTCGATTCGAGGCGAAAACGTCTTTCCATCTCGGCTGTGATAGAATCGAAATGTGCGCTGGCTACGATCACGATCAGTTGCATAGCCCATCGAATAGACGGTGGGGCGCGGACAAAGTGCTCGCGAAAGGCTTTTTCCAACC
>CALFOL010000463.1 GCA_937919915.1 uncultured Planctomycetaceae bacterium | reverse complement strand
CTCGGCTTCTTTCAGAGCAGTTGGTATGCGCCCGTGCCGGTTGACGCGAAGTCGCGGGCCGAAGCTCAGGCGGCAGCGGTGAAGCATCGCGAGTTGATTGCTGAACAAGCTCGACTAAGCGGCTTTGTCCGACAGGCTGGCACGAAGCTCAACGTGGGTGGCGGAGGACGCGTCAGGAAGTGGCAGGAGTCGCGACCGCCGATTCTGACGCCGATGGACAAACGGCTGCGCGAACTGGAGATCGCTGTGGTGCGAGCAGAACTTGCTGCGGCGGAGAAAGCCGGCTCGACCAAGCTCGCGACCGACATCCGCACCACGCAGCTCGAACTGGAACGGAAGCTGAAGAATCATCGGCCGCCGGTCTTCGACGTTAGGAGTCTCGGGCAGATGAACTACTTCATCGGCGGCCACAAAAGCCAGCTCGGACTAATCAAGCGAGCCACTGCGCTGAACCAAACCGAACTCGTCGTCGAGCTGGAGCAGCAATTGGAGTACTGGGTTGTGGAGCGTGGTCGGTGGGTCGAGCGGTCCCGTTTCGGCGGCTACGCGAAGACCGATCCCGAAGTCGCGGAACTTGCAAAGGCGGATGATCGGATTGCCGAGATTGCCACGGAGTTGGTCGCGAATCACGCTCAACCGTGGACCGCGCCGAAGGAGACTCATCTATACGTGCGAGTCGATGGCGGATTGCGTCGGGCGGAGGATCTGAAGCCGCTGGATGATGCGGCGAAGGCTGCCGGTCTGCAATTCACTTCCAATAATCCTGATCGAGCCTGGCTGCATCCTTATTACATCGGCGATGCGCGACTGCTGTTGCGCGGCGATGTGCTGTATCCCGATGAACTCGTACCACGTGGCGTGCCAGAGTTCTTCTCAAGTGGGACAGGCTTCGAGCCTGTCAATCATGACCATGAGAATCTGGAAGCCTATCCTGCGAGCGGACGTTTGCAGCTTGCACAATGGCTGACCGCTTCCGATTCCACGCAGGCGGCGCTCGTCGCGCGCACGGCAGTGAATCGCGCATGGCAGCATCTGTTTGGCGAAGCTCTGTGTCGAACACCGAAAGAACTCGGCCGACTTGGCGATCGCCCCGAACTGCCGGAGCTGATTGATGGTCTTGCGACGCGATTCGTGACCAGCGACTGGTCGATGAAGAAGCTCGTTTGCGAGATCGTGCACAGCGAAACGTATCGCCGATCCTCGATCACGTCCGACTCGGACTATGCCAAAGATCCCGACAATCGCTTCTTCGCGCGGCAGTCGGTGCGGCGTCTCGAATACGAACTGATCCTCAACACGATGTCGCGTCTGCGGACTGGCAAGCCGTTCGCTGGCACGGGCAAGCTGGATGCAGCCGACTACGCGCCGTACTTCGATCGCCCGACGGTGTACGACCTGATCGATCGCCGAGTTGCCTCGATTTCCGCCACGCAGGCGCTCTTTCTGATGAATCATCCCGAAGCCGCCCGCGATCTCGCCGACAAACTGGCCAAACGGCTGCGGCTCGACGGCGACTCCACACTGGCCGATGTCCTGGACACGATCTACGAAACCGTGGTCCAGCGCCCACCCACCGACGCCGAGCGAATCTTTGCTCAAGGCTTTGTCGATCGTCGTCGCCAGCAGGCGGGCGGTACACAACGGACGCAGGAAATCCGCGAGTTCATCACGCTGCTGCTGTGCGGAAACGAAATCCTATACATCGAGTAACACACCATGCAAAACCGCCGCCAGTTCCTCAGTCGAATCGCCGCTGCTCCGGGCATCGTTGCCACGGGTTCGCTATGGGCGGATGACAACATCGTCGCCGCGAAGCCGCTGCCGCTGCATCATCCCGGCAAGGTCAAGAGCATCATCTTCTACTATTGCAAAGGCGGACCGTCGCAGGCGCACACGTTCGATAAGCCTCGCAGCGTGGGTGACACCGCACTGCATCCGTTCGGCTTTAAGAAGTGCGGTCAGTCCGGGTTGGAGATTGGAGACGTCTTCCCCAGTCTGCAAAGCGTGGCTGATGAACTGTGTCTCATCCGATCGGGCTACGGTGCTCTCGCCACACACAACGAAGGTGGCATTCACATTTTCACAAGCGCGAGCAAGCTCGGCGCGAGTCTTGGTGCGTGGATGCTGCACGGCTTGGGTAGCGGCAATCCCAGCCTGCCCGGGCACGTTATGCTCACGGGTCGCGCGGAAGGCGACAGGTGGGCGGTGTCCGACGGGGAAGTGCATGGCGGTGCGCGATCCATCGGAGCGGGAGGTTTGCCACCGTCGCTTCAGGCGCAGGTTGTCCACGACCTGGAACGCCCCATCGCAAACCTCAACAGTTCGATGTCTGCGGCCGAGCAGACACGGTGGCTCGCGGAGTTGGACGCGTTGAATGCCGGCTTCAGCAAGCGACACCCGCGTGTCGCCGAGTTGAACTCGCGCACCGAATCGTTCTTCGCCGCGCAGCGCATGCAGACGGCCGCGCCCGAGGCGTTCGACATTTCGCAAGAGACCGCCAGCCCCGCGATTCGAAAGCTGTACGGCCTCGACCCGCAACCGACGCGCAGCACCGGCACAAAGCTTCTGCTCGCGCGGCGACTGGTGGAGCGTGGCGTGCGTTTTATCCTTGTGCCCAGCATGAGTGTTCCGAATCAGGAAGGCAGCAGCGGCGACTGGGACACGCACACACCAACTCAGGTCCGCGGGCTCATTCCGAATCTCGCCCAAGCCTGCGACCAACCGCTCGCCGGGCTGATCACCGATCTCAAAGAACGTGGCCTGCTCGACCAAACGCTGGTCGTCTGGGGTGGTGAAATGGGCCGCGGCGGCCCCGGCCACATGAACCACAACGGAAGCGCTTTCACGTGGTGGATGGCCGGCGGCGGAGTGCGTCCCGGATTCGCTTACGGAGCCACCGACGATCAAGGCTTCACTGCCGTTGAAAGCCCGATCCACGTCCGCGATCTGCACGCGACGATCCTGTGGATGTGCGGCCTCGACTTCCGCCAACTTACACACAATGGCATCGGCTTTGATTCGACCTGCAAAGTCGCGAAAGGAATCATTGCATGAAGCATCTGTTGCTGACGGTCTTTCTGTTCACACCGCTGACTGTGTTGCATGCCGCTGATCGGTCGTTTGATTCACCGGATATTGTCGTCTACGGGGCCACACCTGCGGGCATTGCCGCCGCGCTGAATGCTGCAGAAGGTGACCGGAACGTCTGGCTGGTCGAACCCACCGGACGGATCGGTGGCATGATGACGCATGGGCTCTCGCATTCGGATTTTCACAGCTTCGAAGCGCTCAACGGACCGTTTCTGCAGTTCAGTCAGCGAGTCCTGATGCACTACCAGGTCACTTATGGTGAGGATTCCGCGCAAGCCAAAGACAGTTGGCGGGGAACTCATGGTGAGCCTTCGGTCAACCTGCTGATCTTTCAAGAGATGTTGGCGGAACGGCCGACAATCACAGTCCTCACGAACCACCGTCTGGTCGACGTTGACGTCGAGAACTCGACCATCACAGCTTTGCACTTTGCGTTTCCGGAATCAGAGAAGATCACGGTCAGGCCGCGACTGGTCATCGATGCCACCTACGAAGGCGACCTCCTGGCTGCGGCGAACGTTCCGTACCGCGTGGGCCGCGAGGCGAAGTCGGAGTATTCAGAATCACTCGCGCCGGAAGCCGCTGATGCAGAACTTCAGGGTTACAACTATCGACTCTGCATGACTCAGAATCCGGCGAATCGTGTGCCGGTTCCTGTTCCCGACAATTACAACCGCGAGGACTATGCGGCGATCATTCCCCTGGTGAAAGCCGGGCAGTTCGACGCCGCCTTCGGCTATCCCGGCCGCCGCTTCATACTCAAGGCACATCTTCCGGTGATGCCCAACGGCAAGCACGACATCAACGATGTCTCACAGGGACTGGTTCGTCTTTCGCTGCCAGGTCACCATCACGAGTATCCCGACGGCGACCTCGCGACGCGCCGTCTGATCGAAAAGAAGCATCTCGACTGGCAACTCGGCCTGATACACTTCGTCCAGACGGATCCCGCACTGCCGGATGCCTTTCGCGAACAAGCGGCTACCTGGGGCCTGTGCAAAGATGAGTTCACGGACACGAATCACATTCCGCCGCAGATTTATGTTCGAGAAGCCCGCCGCATGATCGGCCTTCGCGTCTACACCGAGGCCGACACCGAGTACGCCCCGAACGATGCTCGTGCTCGGCTGCATCACGACGCCATCGCGTTTGGAGAATACAGTCACAACTGCCACGGCACTGGCCATGAAGGACCGCTTATCGGCGGACGGCACACGGGCGAATTCTACAAAGGCGTCGCGCCCTATCAAATTCCCTACGGCGTGCTGGTGCCGCGGAAGGTGCGGAACCTGCTGGTTCCGACAGCCTGCAGTGCGAGCCACGTTGGCTTCTGCGCTCTGCGACTCGAACCAATCTGGATGTCGCTTGGAGGCGCTGCTGGGTTTACAGCCGACATGGCGCTGGCTGAAAACGTCTCTGTGCAGGAGGTCGATGTCGAAGCGTTAAAACGGCGAGTTTGGTCGAGCGGTGGAGCAACGATCCACGTGAGCGACGTGCTTCCGAGCCACCCGGATTTCATCGCCGTGCAATGGTGGGGCAGCCTGGGTGGCTTACATGGGATCGAGCCTGCTCCCGAGAAACCAGGCACGCGCGGCAAGCATATCGTCAGTCAGTATTTCGAAGCGTTTCCCGGTCACGCCATCAAACTCGACCAGCCACTCGATGAGGAATTGAAGACTCGCTGGAATCGCCTGGCTCGCCAACACGGCTTCTTGGAGCCCGCTGCCAGCACGACGCGCGGTGACTGGATTCGAGCTGCGTTCGCGGCTTCAAAGCATGTTGCCTCGACCGGGAGACACAGCGATTCCGATGGAACGCTGACTGGTTTCAAACAACTCGTCCGCGCGGATTCCTGGACCGAGAAATGGCCACGCGACTCCGGTGAGATCGAGGAACGCGCGGTTACTGCCGAGATCTGGAACGACGCCATCCAGGCGGCGCTCGCCCAAGCCAACTCCGTGCATCTGCCGAAGCGCGATCAGCCTTACTACCTGGATGGTCCCATCACCTTGAGGTCTGGTCAGAAACTTACCGCCGATGCCGACACCGAGATTCGCCTCAAGCCCGGCACCAACACCTGCATGGTGCGCAACGAGAACATCATCACCTTGAACACGAAGCCCGTGCCCGCCGATTTGCCGCTCGATACCGACATCACCATTGCAGGCGGCATCTGGACCACTCTCGCCACGGCAGATAACGAGTCGAACGTAAATCTCCTCGGCCGGTCGTCCGGAGTGAATCCCGCTTTCGGCACCCACGGCGTCATCCTGTTGCAAAACGTCCGCCGCGTCTCGGTGAAGAATGTCACCGTGCGGCAGAGCAAGGCGTTCGGCGTGCATCTTGCGAACGCACACGATTTCATCGTCGAAAACATCACGCTGGAGGAGCATCGCCGCGACGGCGTGCATGTGAACGGCCCCGCCAGCAATGGCCTCATCCGCGGCGTGCGCGGCGATTCGAAGGATGACGACGTGGCGTTAAACGCCTGGGAATGGAAAAACTACGCACCCAGCTACGGTCCCATCGAGCGCATCATCGTCGAAGACGTCACCGGCTGGCCTGGGGACGAGCACGAAGGAAACAACGCCATCCGCATCCTCCCCGGCGTGAAACGTTTCAACGACGGTACCACGCTCGCCTGTCCTATCCGCGACATCACCCTGCGGCGCATTACCGACATTCGGCATTTCAAAATCTACGACCAGCCGAATCTCGAACTCGGCCGTGACAACGATTTCAGTGTCGGCGTTGGCACGGTGAAGAACCTCCGCTTCGAAGACCTTACCTTCAATCGCCCCGGCCAGATCGAACTTCACGCGAACACCGACGGACTCTCGATTCACAACGTCCGCGTGAACCATCCCATCACTCCCGACTGGCACCTGCTCGCCATCGGCCCGCTGTCGCAGACCTACAAGCATGGCAAGTCCGAAGACCCCGTGAATTGGACCGAGATCTTCTCTCCCGACCTCGACTGCACCGTACGAAACCTCAGCGTCTCCGGCGTTCGTGTTCGTG
>CALFOL010000462.1 GCA_937919915.1 uncultured Planctomycetaceae bacterium | reverse complement strand
ATTGACGTACAAGGACATGTCGATGAGGCTCGTCCCAACAGCAATGGTCTGCCCACCTATCACATCGAGTCCATTCGTCGCGTGTCAATGTAGCGGCCCTGGCTGTGTGTCTTATGACCGATTTCCAGTTCGAAGATCACTTACATGCTGTTGCCAGGTGAAGACACCGAATCAAAATCATTTGCCAGCACCCCGGAAACTTCTTCGTTCTCCGGCCCGCTGTTTGTCAGTGCGTGTGTTGTGCTGCCGGTCGTGTGGGGAATCGTAGTGCATCTTGTGTTCACGTGGTTAAGAAAGAAATACCGCTCTGACCAACGCGGTGCTCCGGCGTGGCCGGACTATCAGATCTAATCGTCTCTTTGTAGCTGCGTTCACCAGAACGCGGACCGTACAGCAAATCCGCCGTTTGGCGGCAGCTACGACCAACGCAACAAAAAAAGCCCGCGAAGCAAATTGCTTCGCGGGCTTTGTCGTTACAAGACGACTACAGAACCTACTTCACCTTGATCGCGTACAAACGAGAGCGGTCCGAGACGAACATAACTCCATTGGCAATCGTTGGCGTACTGTAGATCGACGAATTGAAGGTTTTGGTCTCCAGTTCTTCCAGCTTGTCGCCAGCTTTCAGAATGACCATCTCACCGTCTTCGTCACCCATCAGAACGTAACCGTCGACAACCATCGGCGATCCCCAGACAGCGGCGAAGCTGTCGAAGACCCAGTTCTTCTTGCCCGACTTGAAATCGATGCAGTGCAGAAAACCACTCAGGTCTGCGGCGTACACAAGACCGTCAGAAACGGCAACGGTAGAAATCGTACGACGGAACAGCAAGCCGTTCTTTTCGCCGGTGATAGTCCCCTTATCGTCGTCGACGCCGCCGACTTCCCAGATCTTTCCGCTGTTCGGATTATCTTTCCAGGCATCGCCATCGGCAATCTGAGGACTGATATCTCCATTCTTTGTCGCATCGATGCGGTACAAGTGACCAACACCTTCACCATGTTCCGGGTCCTGGCCGACTGCCAGCAGAACACTGTTATCGACAAACACAGGTGTCGAAATAATGGCGTTGCGAGTTCCGCGACCACCGAGTTCCCAGGCAGAATCTTTCGGATTCAGGTCGAACCACCACAATAGCTCACCAGTGGCAACATCGTAGGAATACAAAACGCCATCGCCACCGGGCATGAAGACCTGCATCTTGCCGTCAATTTCGCCAAGAGCCGGTGAGCCCCATTGACCGTGAAGGATGTTGTTGAACGGTGCCGGGGCTTTGGAATCGGTAGTTGGGGAATTATCTTCCCAAACAACTTCGCCAGTCTTCTTGTTGACTGCGATAAAGCAGGGAGCTCGTGGTGAAGGAACTTCCAGATGAGCTTCGTCAACGCCGTTGGAAGTCAACAGCAGAATCAGGTCACCATGAATCACAGGAGAGCTGGTTGCCAGGTTGTGAGGAAACACGCCGAGTTCCTCGATCATGTCCAGCGACCAAACGATGTCGGCATCGAGCTCTTCGGCATCGGCTTCATCCTTGTATGGTCCGTCGTTTTCGCCGTCGTGAAAACCCTCAACATCGATACACATCAATTCGCAACGGTTCGTTGCAACGTACATCAGGCCGTTTTCAATGATTGGTGTAGAACAGATTCCCTGTTCCGGCCAGTCGTTAACACGTCCCTGAGGAAGTTTTTCTCGCGTCAACTGCCACAGAAACTTTCCGTCTTTTTCGTCGAAGCATACGACGCAACCGCGGTCACCTTTGTGTTTTTCGCGATATTCGCCGCCATTGTTTGTTCCGACAAACACCTTGCCGCCAGCGACGATCGGGTTGCCGTAGGTTTGCGAACCAAGTGCGGCTGTCCACAGTACATTCTTGCCTTCCGACGCGACTTCCGCCGGCTCGAAGTCGAGGTTAATGCCGGTCGTCGAGTTGACCATGTTACGTGAAGGACTGCCGCCCCACATGCTCCAATCGCCGGACGTTTTTCCAGCTGCGTTCGCCTGCGCGGCTTCCGGCTTTGGTTCCGGTTTTGGCTCCGGTTTTGGTTTTGGTTCCGGTTTTGGTTCCGGTTTTGGTTCCGGTGTGGCTGCAGCCTCAGAGGCTTTCATTTCAGGCTTCACCACAGCATCTGGTGTTTCCGGAGCTGCATCAGTCGGTGCCAGTTCCTTGAATGTTGGTTCTTCCTCCAGCATCAATGGGGCACCACCACCGACGCCACTGCCGCCTTCCGGTATCGGTCCATTAAGATCTGCTGCAGGAGCCGGGGGAGGCGCCGGTTCAGTGCAGCCGCTGATAAGCACTGCAGCCATCAGCATGAAAAGTGTTTTTGTGGATCGAATATTCATCAAGAAATTTCCTGGAAAAGTTATGTTCGCACGTTTGCGGAAGCGGGCCGACTACTCCGACACTGAGACATTATCGAAGAAACAAGGGGATAGTGCATAGGTATACAGCCCCGGCGACCCATGGGTATTCGGATGAGGATCAATCGCTTCGATCGTCCATTCTTCTGGCTCGGCATCGCCGCGTTTCCAGACCTTACCCAGCACGTGAGCGCCATCATCCTCGATTTTCACTGTCAGCTTCATCGTGTACCAGACATCTGGATCGGATCGAAATTTAATGTCTTTCGCCATCCGCAGATGCGGTGCCCACGTCTGAATCGACAGTTTGCTGGTGTTGCCCTTGATGATCAGATTATACCGCTGAGCGATCAGGCCGATGCTCGGCAGTTTTCGTTTTTCTTCCTTCATGAGCACGTCCGCCTGAACAGTGTAGCCGCTCATTTCAGGCACACCGATCCATGACTCAGACGAAATCGCCGGCGACTTGCTCATTACCGTCGAGCCATCGACTTCCGCAGGCGAGAGCTTTAGGAACGCATTCACCCAGGTGGGGGGAATTTTCTTGCCGGTATATCCTTCAAAGTCCCATTTCCACGGCAGGGGCGGCAGAGTCCGCATTCGTGTAAACGCACTCAGTTCTCCCGACTTCCCTGTGATTTCGAATCCCTGCGCGGGGGCGTCCGCGGCAATCGTGATTGTATTGCCTTCCAAAGTGACTCCGGTCAAGCCTTCTGGCAGGCTCAATTCGGCCGCGACGTCTCCAATCAAACCACCGTTAGCATCGAAGCCGACCACTTTATAGGTCTGTTCGCCGCCACCGAATGTGCGGCTTTCGTAAGGGTGAATCTGAATCAGAGCCACCTCAGTACCGACTTCCGTTTCCTTCAATGCGGGGATTTCAACAGGGGCGGGCTTACCTGCACTTTCATTACCGATGCATATCGTGCGGTCACGCGTCGCAAAGAAAACGCGTCCGTCGGAGATCGCCGGGGTCCCGTAAATCTCATCGTCACCTTCACCGTTCCCGGCCATCAGGTGTACTTTGCTGAGTGACTCACAGCCTTCTCGAGTTGGTTTCAGGATGTGAATATTACCGTTCACTTCCATGACATACATCTTACCGTCAGCCATCACCGGTGAGCCCTTACCCACTGTGCCGAGCGTATAGTCCCAGAGTTCTTCGCCAGTCTTACTGTCAAAGGCATGAAGCTTGCCAGTATCAGCGACGACATACGCAACACCGTCCTGAACCATCAGCGCTGTGTATCCGGCTTTGATGCCATCTTTGCGCCAAACACTATTGGTCGCCGTGATGTTGCCCTCGCCACGACCGTCAATACATTCAACGCGACCAAATTCGAGTGTGTCGATGTTGTCTTCGCCGTGAGACATGTACACCAGATGGCCATCAACCACGGGCGTCGCATTCAGTCCACGCTTGGACATATCGAATGACCAGACGTGTTTTCCCGTTCGAGCATTGAGCGCATGAACTCCGCCGTCCGCACCTCCGGCAATCAACAGGCGCTGCCCGTCGATGACAGCAATGACGGGGTTCGAATAGGTCGTATCCAGCGGTTTACCGCCGAACAGTGACACCCACAACAGTTCGCCTGTGCGTTTGTCAAATGCGTAATAAGTGGACTTCGGTGGTGGTGCACCGGTACGTCCCCAGTTCAGCCCGAAGTAGCCGACAATGATGCGGTCTTCATCAATAATGGCGGCCTGAGTTCGACCACCGTAGCCGGAGATCTTGCCATATTCTTCGTCCAGCGCGTGCTGCCAAAGGACTTTGCCGTCTCGATCATAGCAGCGAAAAATTCCGCTGACCGAATGAAGATACACGTTGCCGGTTTCAGAGTCGCCAGTCATCGGCGCCCAGCCGACTCGCGGAGCCGGAATGTCGGTTTGCGTCACATTGAATTTGTCGTCCCAGATAACATCCCCTGTCGCCGCATCCCGGCAGACAACCTGCTCTTGTGCATGAATCAGTTCCGGGTTACCGGCGGCGATACTATGGAATGTTCGGCAATCCAGATAGACGCGGCCGTTCATTACAATCGGAGCCGCTCGACCACCGATCGGAGACACCCACAGGACGTTCTTTTCCGTTTCGAGATCCCAGGATTCGACGAGGCCTGTCTCGCGGCAGATGCCGTTGTGTTCGGGCCCACGCCAGGACGGCCAGTCAGCAGCCATCACCGAGGTCAGGCCGCAGAGAGTGATAGCAAAGAAACAGAAAGGTCTGGTGTTCATTGGTTCCTCGTTATTTCGAGTAGTCTGTCATCGGTTGACAGAAGATGCGGCAACCGGAGCGGTCGTGCAGACGGGGCGATTCTTTAGAGGGCAAGTTGCCCAGACACGCACATCGTTGAGCAAGTTCCGCAGTTTATTATTGTGGACGATGAATGCAATCAACTGCCGGAATTCTGAGTGCCCGGAAACAACAGAATTCCCATTTCCCCGCGGCTCAATTCACGCTTTCGGAGAGGAACTCCCAGTTGACATACCGGATTTCCAGTTTTCGACTCGACCGGAACCATTCCCAATTCGGCCTGCGGCGATTCCGTTTGTGAAATCGACAACAGCTTCCAACGGTCTGAAACCCGAATCAGTGTCAAATCGCCAACAAGTTTCAGTTCTCGCGAGTGGCTGTGTCCCCAGTGGTGAACGATTCCATGAACTCGCCAGCAGCACTTTGCATCCAGGCGATCGGCGGAGTATGTCGGGGCCAGCACATCGACCGAATCGACGTCCACCTGTGCGATGTCGATCACGATCCCGTTTTCCGGAGATGACGACAGAGATTTCAGCATCGCCAAATAGACCTCTTCCACCAGATCTTCATGCAACACGCGAGACAACGCCATCATCGCTTCCTGTTCAGACGTTTGCATTGTCCCATGATAAACGTCGGTCAAAATCTGCTCTGTGAGCCGGTTGACCTCGTCCTGGTCAACGGTCACGGTGGAGTCAGGAATTGCCAGCAGGCAACCGGCAAACACACAAACGCCCACCGCCAGAAATGAATAGCGGACAACAGCAGAGAGCGAGCGTCGACGGATAACACTGATCGCCGCGAACAGGCCGAGACCTGTCACGCCAAACACAAATCCACGCCAACCGGGCCGGGTGTCATTGACTGTTGTCGGGCACGCGATCGACAGACTGGCCGTCCTCGGCGTGGAACGTTCAATATCCTGCATTGGAAGCAAATCATCAGGTGACCATTCGAACTGTATGGCTGGTTCCGTGGAGTCGGTAGAGACAGGGACCAACTGCGACATCTGGCCAGCACGACAAGTGACTTCAACCGTCAATTCACTAAAGGCTCCTGGTGAGCGTTGGAAAGCGAGTTCCAGCTTATCCGGCTTCGCGATCCCTGGAAACTGCATACGCACTCCGACCTGAGTGCCGAACAAAGGCAGCCCAATGGAAGCATCGCGTGGTTCGCTCGGCCGATCATCCGGCGCGTTCCCGGAGGCGAACAAATCAACCGTCACGCTTTCGGCATGAAGTTCTGTGTTGCCGATTCTGAACTGCGTGTTGGCTCTCATCCACGCTTCGATCTGCTGTTTTGTAGCGGCGATATCCGACTCACTGACTGTCGTCGGGATACTCATGCTGGTGGGAGCAGAAGACTGCTCACGCAGAGTCTTCGCCGGTGGCCACGCGTCGTCCATCAGCAGCAACGGTGCCATAAACTCATGAACAATGCCCGTTGGCGCGATAACGATTCGCGACGTTGCACCGTTGGCGTTCGTCGCGGATCGCAAACCGGCGTCACTTTCGCGAGGCAGCAGAATCGTATGCGGCAATCCAGGCGGAATGACTGCATCAATCCGCTTTCCGGATAGAGTGTGCTGAAGATGCAAACGAAGTTCCCCGGCAGACGTCAGGTCGGCGTGAGTAAAGCTGTGCAGGAAGCACAGTGACGTGGGTGACACAGGATCCGGTCCGCTTAGCGTAAACTGCAGCTCCCACGTCAGCTTCAACAGGTTGTTCTCCGAAAGCTTGACTTCCGCAGACTGGGGCTTCCAATCTGGCAACGCTGTCACAGAAGCCGTCAGAGGTCTTCCGTGTTGGTCGAAAATGCGCAGTTGGTTAAGAAGGAACGCGGTGTGACGACGTATCGCCTGCTGAAGTTCGGCCACAGAAATCAGGTCGTGATCTTCAGGCCTCCCGATCTGATGACGAACAATGTCATCCAGAAAGAGGTGGAGCTTCACTTCGACGGAACCTGACACTTTCCCCCAGGCATCTGTGTGTGAAACCGGATGCGCAGCAACCTGCGAGCAAGCGGAGCTCAGTACGCAACAGAGTGGCAATAAAATGGGGAAACGCATTTCCAGTGGTCACTTTCGACGAACGGGTCGGTTGCAGCGTGCCGTCAGTCTACAAAGTGCGCACGAAAAAAGGTGGCATCCCTGCCACCTGTTTGCTTAATTCATGATTCGTCAGGAACCAAGAATGGCGATTCGCCGAAAGCCGGAAAGGCTTACGTGGTTGGAGCAGACTCTGCTGGAGCTGCTGGAGCAGCTTCGACTGGAGGAGCTGCTTCAGTTGGAGGAGCTGGAGCAGGTTCAGTTGGAGGAGCTGGAGCAGCTGGAGCAGCTTCAGTTGGAGGCGCTGGAGCGTCTTCAGCTGACTCAGATGGAACTGCTGGTGCTGCAGGAGCACAAGAGCTACAGCTTGACTGAACAACGCGACAGCTTGAGCAGCTGCTCTGACAAACTGGAGCTGATTGACAGCAGCTAGCCTGCTGATGGCAGCGAACGGGCTTGCATCTGCTGGCGCGACATCGTGGGCTGGCTTCAGCGCTGCTCTGACAAACTGGAGCTGATTGACAGCAGCTAGCCTGCTGATGGCAGCGAACGGGCTTGCATCTGCTGGCGCGACATCGTGGGCTGGCTTCAGCATCAGCGCCCATTACCATCAAAGCGGCGGCAGCCAAAAGAAAGAATTGTCTCATTAAATCTGTCCCTTTTTCATTGTTCTGAAGAAATTGAAAGTTGGTTTCAGAGCTCCCTAGTGCCCCGAATAACCCGACCAAGGGACGACACACGCCCCTTGATAATGTTCCCGAACTAGACAGACTACCCATCTCACACAGAGTGCGTCAACCACTTTATCTATACTGGGCCAGATTTCTTTTCAGTCGTTCTGGACACCAGATCATCCGGGATTCTCTGCACCGCTCCGCTGGAGTCCACACAGGCGATAACGCTGTCTGCCCTGCACAAAAGCTCTGTACCACGTAGCAATTCGTAGTGGTGTTCCAGTTTGGCTGGTGTTTGCCGCGAAATAATGGTTTTCACAGTCAGCAGGCCGTCATAGCGAGCGGGGCGTTTGAACTTGATATTCACGCTGGCGACCACAAAAACAGCCCCAATTCCTCCATTCGACGATAGCTGCCGCCTTGAGTCCGAAACAACTCGATTCTCCCGATTTCGAAGTAGGTTAGATAATTGGAATGGTGGAGTAATCCTAGGGTGTTAAAAACTTGCCATTGACATAATTTTCGCTTACGCAAGTTTTTTGCCTCTGACAAGTTTGCAAGGTGTAGTTTCCGCAGGGAATTCATTGCTTTTTCTGGGTCTTCGACGGACGGAGGAACAAATGTTGCGCAATGACAAAAAGACCTGTCAACCTCGAATTTTTAACAGCCCAGAGTAATCCCATCGCATCCGTCTCACTGTATCTGACCCGGATTTCTGTGGAATTTGCCTGAGTAATGTCGTTCAACTTATTTCGCCTGATGTTCAAGGAAGTTTACATTCGGTAATTCGGTATGCCCATAAACCAATTAGGCTTGGCGTCGCCAGCGATCCGCCCTCCGCAGCCCTTTTTGCTCACCATGACTAACGAACTCAATCAAATCGTTTTCGTATATGGATCGCTGAAGCAGGGGCAGAGGTTGCACCATGCGATCCAGGGGCAGCAATTCCTTGGCAACTCCACGACCTGCCCCGACTACGCACTATACGATTGTGGCGACTACCCGGCGTTGGTGAAAGTCGCAGCAAACGGCGAATCGGTCAAGGGGGAGCTGTACCGGGTGGACAGTAATTGCCTGCAGAACCTTGACAATATCGAATGCGTCGACGAGGGGCTATATTGTCGAAAGCCGGTCGATTTGCTGCCCCGCGACGATGAAGACGATTCCTCAGACATTGTTTGGGCCTGGTTTTACCTGCAAAGTATCGACGGTCTGCGGCGGTGTGGCAATCAGTGGCCGTGAGGTCGCTTCTCAATGCTCAACGTGCACGACTATACTACGAGACAGTCCACGCCACGGTCAGGCGGGCTCCTGGCTGTCCTCAATTCGATTTCGTGTGAATAGCCGAGCAGTGCCCGTCACACGAAACGGTGACAACATTTGTCCCGTGACCGGATGCAACAAAAGAACAACTTGCTGGAAAGCAATCTTTCATATGTCCACCGATCTCAAACACCCACCCACAGAAACACAAACCGAAGCTCCCAAATATGTGGTCAGGTATGGCGCAATGCGGCAGCTGGGCGAGTTCTCATCAAAACGTCAACACAAAATCAGCCGCGGCGACGACGTCGTCGTCCGTTCTGACCGAGGTGTCGAATTCGGCGTGGTGCTGTGCGATGCAAATGATAAGACAAACGAATACCTGGGGGAGAACGTTCCCACGGGTCGAATCTTAAGATCCGCATCGGACGAAGACCGACGATCGCTGGAAGAAGTCGCTGAGCGTGAAAAAACGTTCTTTACTAGTGGCCAGAAAATGATCGACGACCGGAATCTGCAGATGCAACTGGTCGATGTCGAACAGGTTTTTGGCGGCGAACGAATCGTTTTCTATTATCTTGCCGAAAAACGCGTCGATTTTCGTGAACTGGTCAAGCTGATGGCTCGCGAATTCAACACGCGCATTGAAATGCGTCAGATCGGAGTGCGTGATGAAGCGAAGTTACTTGCAGACTACGGAGACTGCGGGAAACCGGTATGTTGTAACACTCATCTAAAAGAGATGCCTCCGGTATCAATGAAAATGGCCAAGCTGCAGAAGGCAACGCTGGATCCGAATAAGATATCGGGCCGTTGTGGCCGCCTGAAGTGCTGTCTGAGGTATGAATATGACACTTACGAAGCACATCGCAAAGAACTGCCGAAAATCGGGGCCACAGTCATTACGCGTGCCGGACAAGGCAAGGTGATTGCGCAAGAGTTGCTTGTTAAGAAGCTGTTGGTCAGCTTTGAGGACGGTCGGCGCGTGATGGTGGACGAATCTGAGATCGTTACAGTCGTTTCTCGCGGAAATCGCGGCAGTAACGATATCTCAACGGCCGAACCAGACCAAAATACGGAATAGATACTTCTGTGCGGCCATACCTCGTTGTACTATGTTCTCAGCTGATGCTGTTCCACAACAAAACGCTCCAATCGGATTAGACCTGCCGTATGACAACTGTTCGCAAGTCAACCCAAACGCGAAGCTATCACTCGAACGCCTATCAGTTCGTATTCGCCGCTCTCCGCCATGCACAGGAGAAGCTCGGTCGTGATCGCAGTGACCACAATACCGGCCACGTGAGTGCTCGGGAACTGGTGGAGGGAATTCGCGAACTTGCGCCACAGCACTTCGGCCTGATGACAATCTCAGTCTTCGCGGACTGGGGAGTGCATGCGACAGAGGACTTCGGCAAGATCGTTTTCGAACTGATCGAAGGCGGTGAGATGCGCAAGACCGAAAATGATCATCTGGAAGACTTCGTCGACGTCTTCGACTTCCAGAAAGCGTTCGTGGAAGACTACGAAATCGACACCACGCACGCTTTCAGCCGCAACTAGCATCCCGGCTTTTCGAACGATCGTTCTCGTTCCACTCCCGGTACTGTCGCGCACCCACAAGCGTCCTCGCCTTCAGCAGAGCCGGGCTGCTAGAGCAGTTTACTTATTGTTGTGGACGGTACTCGCTCGCGGGAGCAGGCTTTCTTCGATCGAAACGCGTGCCCCGCGGCCACAAGTCAGCGTAATACGCTGCTAACGACAGCGTACCCACAACGGTTGAGAAATTCTCCTGTTAACTGTCCGCCACGGCTTCGCAGTGTGTAAACTATCCCACGCCGCCAAAAGCCGCGGAATTCCAGTTTGCTCCGAACCCGAGGCCCGCTCATGCCACGCCGCGTCCTGCCCATCATTGCTCTGCTCGTCGCTGCACACACCAACCAACTTCATGCTCAGGACAAACCTGAACCACTGAAGGGCTTACTGATCACAGGCGGATGCTGCCATGACTACGAAAACCAGAAGACGATCATCACCGAGGGCATGAGCCAGCGTGTGAACATTGTTTGGGACGTGATCCACGAAGGCGGCTCCGGCAAAGAGCATAAGGTGTCGGTGTACTCTAATCCGAACTGGGCAAAGAAGTATGACGTCATCTTCCACAACGAGTGTTTTGGAGGTGTCACTGATGATGACTTCGTGCAGGGCATCGCGGCGGCTCACCACGACGGGGTTCCCGCCATTTTTGTCCACTGCTCACTGCACAGTTATCGAAACGCAGCAGTGGCAGCGGACGCCTGGCGTGAACTGATCGGCGTCACGTCTTCCAGCCACGAAAAGAAACGGGGCGTGAAGGCGGTCCGCCTAAACAGCGATCATCCTGTGATGCTGGGCTTTCCTGAAGACTGGCAGACCCCTAACGGCGAACTCTACAAAATTGACAAGGTGTGGCCGAACTGCATTCCGCTGGCCAAAGCCTACGGCGAAGACACGAAAAAAGATCACACCGTGATCTGGCTGAACACCTTCGGACGAGCTCGCGTCTTCGGAACATCCCTGGGGCATCACAATGAAACGATGAACCACGATGTGTGGCTGGACGTAGTGTCTCGCGGTCTGCTGTGGACCGTTGATCGCCTTCAACCAAACGGCAAACCAATGGACGGCTACAGTGGCTCAGGCGTCAAGCCGATCCTGATCTCAGAACACCAGGCAGTTCCTGTTCCTGATGCGGCGTTTACAGCCAAATAGTGTCGTCGTTTAGACGTGCACGTACACAGCTGGACAAAACACGTTGTCAGCTCAACAAACGTCAGGCGAATGCCTTCGCCGCAATAAGTCACCCGGAAGATGAACTGGCCGCTTGTTTGCAGAATGCTCGGCTATCTGTCGCTGCTGATCGGCGGCGCGATGCTGGTCACATTGCCTTGGTCTTTTGCATTGTGTGGCCAGACCCCAACGGTGGAAATGGTAGCGCTGCGGGGAATGCTGAAGTCGATCGGCGTTGCGGCAGCAACCGGCATCGGTCTGTTAATCGCGGGACGGACATCGGTCGGCGACTCACTGCTTCGTAAAGAAGCTTTGGCCGTTGTCGGACTGGGCTGGATTCTGTCCGGCATCCTGGGCGGGCTTCCCTATCTGCTGACACCGACATACCGAATCGCCGGTGTTCCGATGAGTGCCTGCGATGCGATCTTCGAATCTGTGTCCGGGTTCACCACAACGGGTGCCTCCGTATTAACGCAACTGGAAATCCCTGAAGGATATCCCAACTGCGAAGTCGCCGCCCTGCGGGGACAAATTGCTTACGTCCCGCGAAGTGTTTTGTTTTGGCGATCGTTCACGCACTGGCTGGGAGGAATGGGAATCATCGTACTGTTCGTAGCCATCCTCGGACAGCTCGGCGCTGGCGGCAAGGCGTTGATGCGCCGGGAAGTGCCAGGGCCGCTGACGGATTCGGTCCGTCCACGAGTGCGCGAGACAGCGTTGCTGATGTGGAGCATCTATCTGGGACTTTCAGCAGTGATGGCCGTGGTGTTGATGATTCAGGGTATGGATCTGTTTGAATCCTTGTGTCACACGTTTGGCACGCTGGCGACCGGTGGATTCAGTACTCGCAACGCCAGTGTCGGGGCTTTCCAAAACGGTGGTCTGGAGTTCACGATCGTCGTCTTCATGATCCTGGCGGGCATGAACTTCAATTTGTATTACGTGCTCGTTCGGCAGTCTGGTGACCATTCCAAACACCCCCTAAAGGACCGTCTGATCGCTTTCTTTTCCGACCCGGAATTGCGAACGTACCTGACCATCATCACCGTCGCGACCGCCGTGTTGACGTTCCTGCTATCGTTCGGAAACGTCTATGACAACATTGGCACCAGCATCCGTCACGCGTGCTTCAATGTGGTGGCTGTCATAACAACGACAGGCTTCGGCACGGAAGACTTTGCTGTTTGGCCGGAATTTGCGAGAGCCATTCTGCTGTTACTGATGTTCGTTGGCGGCTGTTCCGGCTCAACCGGCGGTGGCGTGAAAGTGATTCGCTTCATTGTGCTTTGGAAAGTGCTGAAGCTGGAAGCAGAACGCGCTTTTCGCCCCAATCTGGTACAACCGATTCGTATCGCGGGGAATCGCCTCGATGACTCCGTTGGTCGCGACGTGCTGGTTTACTTCTGTCTAATTGGTGTGATCTTCGCAACAAGCTGGGCTACGCTGATTGCACTGGAGCCCGCGACACAGTGGCAGGGTGAAACCTCAGCAGAGAAACTCATTGACTGCGCTGGAGCCGTCGCCTCAACACTCAACAATATCGGTCCAGGACTTGGCATCTGCGGACCTCATGGAAACTACACGGCTTTTTCTGAAGCATCCAAACTGCTGCTGACGCTGCTGATGCTGCTGGGACGGCTTGAACTCTTCGCCATCATCGTGCTATTCACGCCAGGTTTTTGGAAGGTGCAGTAGCCGGCAACAGCGGGCAACCGCAAAGCAGCCCGGCTTTTGGCTCGCGCAATGAACATCGTAGACAAACCGACTCGTCCCCAATTGGAAACATCAACAACGTTCGAAACGCCGGACTTCTAACCGACATCGCCCCCAACACCACGCCCGCACCAAGTCCCCGAAAATGTCGTCCACCGCACCAGAAACCCGCACACGAGTCGTCCTGCTCGGCGCCAGCAATCTCACACTGGCCTGGCCGCGGATCATGGATCAGTTGCAGGCTCGCTTCTCCGCACCGCTGGACATCTACACCGCCAACGGAATGGGACGTTCCTACGTGTGTGATCGCAGCGGATTCGTATTCCGACAGTTGCCCGGAATTCTGGTCAGCAGTCTTTGGGACGCGTTACCAACGCCAGAACGCGACAGTTCGCCCGTCGGACTGCTCACGGACTTCGGCAACGATCTGTTATACGGTCGCGAACCGCAGGAAATCGCGGCAGCGGCTGAAGAGTGTATCCATCGACTGCGGTCGTGGGATCAGAACTGCCAACTGGTCATCACCAGACCACCTGCTGCGTCGGTCGAATCACTCAGCTGGCTAAGATTTGTGCTGGCGCGTTTCGCCCTGTTCCCAATGAGCAGGTTGACTCTGGACGGCGTCAAATCCAAAACGCTCGAGCTTGATCAGAGGCTGCAGGAAGTCGCTGCCAAACTGGATGTCCCCATCCACCAGTCACAGACCGACTGGTACGGCGTCGACCCGATTCATGTGCGGCGGAAGCACCAGTCACAAGCGTTCGGCGAAATGATGGATCTCTGGCCAACGCAAGCTGATACACCGTCATACGCGGACAATCGCTCCCGCCCCACAGCCGCCGTGCGATGGGTCTGGGGAAGAGAACGCGAAGCCGCCCAACCATCCATCGCGTCCGCAAGCACAAGCGTGTTCGCTTACTGACCTCCGTAGAGCAAGCGACTCGCCCGCTCGCTCACCCAACCGTCAGTACAAAGCCAGGATGAACCAGTCAACGAAACCTGTCTAATCGACGCCACATCATCGACACACTACGCCAGCACGTCCTTCACAACTTCCCCGTGCACGTCCGTCAGTCGATAATGCCGTCCCTGAAACTTATACGTCAGCTTCTCGTGATTGATTCCCAGCTGATGCAGAATCGTAGCGTGGACATCATGAATGCTGACCGGGTTCTCGACAATGTTGTAGCTGTAATCGTCCGTCTTGCCATAGCTCATGCCCCCCTTGATACCGCCGCCCGCCAACCAAATACTGAAGCACCGCGGATGATGGTCACGACCGTAGCTCTTCGCCGTCATTTCGCCCTGGCAATAAACCGTTCGACCGAATTCTCCGCCCCAGACAATCAACGTGTCATCCAGCAAACCGCGTTGTTTCAAATCGGTGATCAGAGCCGCACTGGCCTGATCCGTTTGCCCGCAGCGAGACTTCATCTGCGCTGGCAAGCCGCCGTGAGCGTCCCAGCCGCGATGAAACAACTGCACAAACCGCACGCCTCGTTCGGACAGTCGGCGGGCCATCAACACGTTGTAGGCATATGTGCCGGGCTTCTTCGCATCTTCGCCATACAGATCAAACGTCGATTTCGGTTCGTCCGAAACGTCCACCAGCTCCGGCACCGAATTTTGCATGCGATATGCCATTTCGTATTGCGCAATGCGAGTCTGAATTTCCGGATCCTGATATTCGTTAAAACGCATTTCGTTCAGGCTGCGAATCGTATCCAATGAACTTCGACGCAGTTTATCTGACACGCCATCGGGATTCTTCAGATACAAAACCGGATTCGCTCCGGCGCGAAACAACACACCCTGATGTTTTGACGGCAGAAACCCGGCACCCCAAAGTCGGTCGTACAGCGGCTGGCCACCGGTACTCGACGTCATCGCCACGAACGTCGGCAGGTTTTCGTTTTCATTGCCGAGTCCGTAGCTCAGCCACGCCCCGATGCTCGGACGACCAGCAATCTGAAACCCGGTTTGAAAAAACGTGATCGCCGGGTCGTGATTGATCGCTTCGGTGTGCACGGACTTGATAAAGCAAACATCGTTAGCGACTTCCTTCAGATGCGGCATCAACTCCGTATTCAGCCACATGTCGCCGTCGCCAACCTGTTCGAAGTCAAAGATCGATTTTGCCACGGGAAAGGAACTTTGCCCGGCCGTCATGCCGGTCAGTCGCTGACCGTTGAAGACAGATTCCGGCACTTCCTGTTTGTGAACTTTCGCCAGATGCGGCTTGTAGTCGAACAGATCGATCTGCGGTGGCCCGCCGGACTGGAACAAATAGATCACTCGCTTTGCCCGAGCCGGGATCTTCGAATCTGCCTGGGCAGTGCTCTGATTCAGCAGCGTTGCTAAAGACGCCGTGCCAAGCCCCGCCCCCGCGGACTGGCCGAAGAAGTAGCGTCGACTCTGGTTGGCGGCTGCCGGTTGAAATTGCTGTCGATTCATCATTTGCATTTCATTTGCCCAACATGAGATCTGAGAATTCGAAATTCAGACGACAGCACATTATTCTTTGGTCACTACTTCGTCCAGGTTCAACAGCACGTTGCACAACATCGTGCCTGCTGCCAGTTCGACCTCATCGACGTCCTTCGGCAGTTTGGATTCACCGACAAACAACAAGTCTTTCGCCTTCGCGGTGTCGGCGCCGAACTCCTGACGATACGCATTCAACGCGTTTGTCAATGCCAGCCGTTCTTTGTCTGACGGTTCACGCGCCGTGACTGCACGAAATGCGAAGCGGACTGGATCATCGCTGCCTTCAGAGATCATTCGCATCGCCAGATGCCGAGCCGATTCGACAAACGTTGTTTCGTTCAACAGTGTGAGCGCCTGCAGTGGGGTATTGGTCCGCTTCTGACGGACGGCGCAGTTTTCTCGATCCGCTGCGTCCAGAATTGCCAGGCTTGGCGGAGCGACCGTGCGTTTCCAGATGGTGTACAAGCCGCGGCGATAGAGATCTTTGCCTTTAGACTGCTTGTATTTCATATTCGACATTTCAGCCCACAGCTTCGCAGGCTGATACGGACTGACGGAAGGACCGCCGATGTCCGGTGTCAACAAACCGGAGACGAACAACGCCTGGTCGCGAAGCTGTCGAGCCGACAGACGAATACGCGGCCCACGCCAAAGCAGACGATTTTCCGGATCGACAACGTAGCCGTCACGCTCCGCGTGACATGGCGACGCGGGATTTCCACTTCGCAGACCATTGGGCGTCGCCGTCACGGCCGACTCTGCATTGGCTGGTGTGGACTCGCCACTTTGCGGTGATCTCTTGTCACGCCGTGGGTCGGTCGTATTCGACGTCATATCCCGCTTTGCCTCGTCACGCGGAGCATGACGGCTACTTTGGCGATACGTCGCACTCAGAACAATCAGCTTCTGCAGGGACTTGACGTCCCAGCCCGATTCGACAAATTCCACCGCCAGCCAGTCCAGCAACTGTGGATGACTTGGTAACTCGCCCTGCATGCCGAAGTCTTCCGACGTTTTCACAAGGCCAGTGCCGAAGTACTGTTGCCAGAAACGATTCACGATCACTCGAGCCGTCAGAGGATGCTCGCCGTTCACAAGCCACTTCGCGAAGTCATGACGATTCGCTAAGTCGCTGTTCGGCAACTCAGGAAACACCGCGGGAACACCCGACGCAACCACATCGCCGTATTTGTTGTAAATGCCTCGCAGTCGAATTGGAGTTTGTGACGGCACAGGGCGTTCTTCCATCACCATCGACGTCGGAAACGAATCGACAAGCTTTACGCGCTTCAGCCGCAGTTGCAGATATGTTTCCGCGATCGCTGCAGTCATCTGAACATCCTCGTTACGGAGCCCCATTAAGTCCTGCGAACCCGACATTGCCATCGCCCACGCGATGAGCTTGTTTCGCATGCGACCAGTGCGTGCGGCCTCATCGAGAGACAGAATTTCTGAAACAGTCTTCGGTTCCGCAAGTACATCGATTTCATCGTCGAACAACGTGCGATCATAGAGCCGCAGGTCATCAACCTGCCCCTTAAACAGGTCTCCGTAAACACCGCCACCGATTCGTAATATTGCGGACTCCTTTGTTCCACCGGTGTTACTGTTCGTATTGTGGAGCACGCTGGTTTCGGCAAGTTCCCCGTTGAACCAGACGTGCTGACCTGTTGTACGCTGACTGCCGTCATTCGTGAGCGTGACGTGAATCCATTCATCAGCTTTCAGTGCTGTTGTTGTTTCCACCGCACCAACACCCGCGATCCAGCGGGTAATAATGTAGAACTGCAAATGCCCGTCGCGGAGTTCGACAGAAAACCCTGGCCGCGTGTCGTTACCCGATTGCCGCGACAAAATGACGCCGGACTTCAACTTCTCCGGTTTCAGCCAGAAACTAATCGAAGACCGCGTCTGGCAGGCCACGTCACCGACCTTGCCTAAAGCCAGAATCCCGTTGCCACCGACGGTTGCCGCATTTCCATGCAGACCTTCGCGGAAAACGGGCGCACCTTTTTCGACGGTGATACCTTCCGCTTCCATGTCGTCAAAACGGAAGTGGTGCTGCAACCCGTTGGCCACGATCACTGTTTCAACAAGGTTGCCCTGTGAGCCGACGGCGCCAGCCGCGGGCCTGCCCTCTTCGTCGCTCTCCAGCAAAACGCCCGAGGCTAGCGCCTTCGGCTCACGTTTCAGCAATTCCTTCAGCACGTCCTGCGATTCATCCGCGGCAGTCCTCAACTGTTCCCTGACGCTCTGGATTTCATTGTCGAGATCCGCCAGCTGTTTCTGCTGCTCGTCCGTCGGAGCCACAATCCATGGTTCACTATTCCCGAACTTGATCGCTCGACCGGATTCCGTGATGTTGCCGAAGAACGAAATCAGCTGGTAATACTCACGCTGTTCAATCGGATCGTACTTATGATCGTGACAGCGAGCACACCCGATCGTCAGCCCCATCCAAACCGTGCTGGTCGTGTCGACGCGATCGACCGCGTTTTCCAGCAGGAATTCTTCCAGTACCAAACCAGCTTCTGAGTTATACCGATGATTGCGGTTAAAGCCGGTCGCGATCTTCTGCGACAGCGACGCCTGCGGCAGCAGATCGCCCGCAAGTTGCTCGATCGTAAACTGATCAAACGGCATGTTGCCGTTGAAGGCATCGATCACCCAGTCGCGATAACGAAACATGGTCCGCGGCCCGTCGTTCTGGTAGCCGTCGGTATCCGCATAGCGAGCAGCATCCAGCCACGCCGCCGCCATCTGTTCACCATAGTGCTTCGACCTCAACAATCGATCAATGACAGCTTCGAACGCAACATCGCCGTCGTCAGCCAGAAATGCGTCAACTTCTTCCATCGTCGGCGGCAGCCCCGTCAGATCAAACGACGCGCGGCGAATCCAGGTCGTCCGTTCCGTTTCAGACGAAGGCTGCAAACCCGCGTCGTCAAGTTTCCTCAGAACAAAGTGATCAATTGCGTTTCTCGGCCACCGTGCATCACTGACTTCCGGCAACGCCGAACGCCTGGGCGCAATAAACGACCAGTGTCCCTCCCACTTGGCTCCGTCTGCGATCCAACCCAGCAGAGTCTGCTTTTCTTCATCGGTCAGCGTTCGCTGAGAATCCGGCGGCGGCATCATCAGATCGGGATCTGTGGAACGGATTCGCACGGCCAGTTCGCTGTGCTTCGGATCACCGGCCTGAATCGCCGCGTGTCCTTCACGATCGCGTTTCGCAGATTCCTCCTGATCGAGTCGCAAATCCGCTTCCCGGGTCGCCGCATCCGGCCCATGGCACGCAAAGCACTTGTCTGCGAGAATCGGACGAATGTCGCGATTGAAGGTGACCGCGTCTTCTGCTCTAGCGGCACTTAGCGCTGTTGATGAGAGAATGACGGAGAGGAAAAACCACATATTTCCTGGTCGTTGAATAAGCATTCTTCCCACTGTATCAAAACAGAGCAGCGGATGATGCAGGATTGTGACAACAATTGACGCAGCGTAAATTACGGACGATGCCCCCAGCAACAAAACCCTCACGTTATTTGACGTTGAAGAGGCAAGCCAGCACGTCGGTCGGAGCGACGCCACTTTCCTGATTTTCCAGACCACCAAACTCCTAAACATGGCGTCAACCAGAGGCTCGCCGAGAAACAGCAAGCTCCAACAACATTTTAGCAATAACAATCAACTCAAAGTCTATCTGAGCAGCGTGGTGCGCAGTCTAAGCCCTTCTTGAGTTATGATGCTGCCCCGACGGCCCGAGACAGCCTTTGCCAGCAGGCCTTCGACATCGCACGGAACCGTGAACACTTTGAAGTCGCCGAAATTATTCGGCAAGGCCATGACGACTTAACTTCAAGTCTTCCAGCAATCTTCCGTCCATTGCACATCTAACTTCGTCGGTGACTAGATCCGCTACAATTTTCCCAGCACGCCGCGGCCTCGTTCGAGGCTTTCGGCACTGCCGACAAAGTCTTCGAACGCCCACACGGTCCACTGAAAGTACTTGTTGCGTTCTCGGCCGTAGTTAAAAAAGCCGTGGCCGACGCCTGGGTATTCGATGAATTGGCAGCGGTTGCCGGCCGCCTTCATGCGTTCCTGAAAGGCCCGAATCTGAGCGGGCGAAATCAGTGGATCGTCGCTGCCGCTGAGGATCAGCGTTGGAGGCAGCCCCGGCTTCACGTGGTGAGCGGGCGAGAAGCTCTGGGGATCGATACCCGCTGCTTCACATTTCTTCCGACCGCCGGCCCAGCCATCGACAATGTCGATCACGGGATTCAGCAGCACCAGTCCCTTCGGCGGATGTTCAACGATCGGATCGTCCGGCAAAGCGATCGTGCAGAGTGCCAGTGACAGGTGACCGCCCGCAGAACCACCGGAAACGACGATGCGATCGACGTCGATGTTGTGATCTTTGCCGTTCGCAACCACCCAGCGGTAGGCTTTGCGAACATCTCGCAAAGTGTCGTGCGGAGTCAAGTCTCGCTTCGGCGCTCGGAAATGAATGTTGACGACCGTGAAACCGCGACGTTGCAGATAGGCAGCCTGCGCCGCCAGCGATCGAGGATGTCCGGCCCAGCCTCCGCCGTGAATGAAGAACACGCAGGGGCGAAGCTCGTCTGGCCCGGCATCCAGCGGTGTGAAAATCCGCAGACGTTGTTCTGCGATGTTGGGATCGCCGTACGAAAACTCTTCGCCGGTTTCAAGGATCTCGTCGCAGATGCGATCCGATGCCTTACGGTCATCCGGAAAGTGCAGCAAGTCCGCTTCCGGCTTGCCGTACGCGTTCACCAGAGGCGGTTCGTCACCATCGCCCATCATGCGATCAACGACGGCCTTGAGTTCCACAGCCGCCGCAGAATCTTCAGCCGTCATGTTCAGCGGATCAACGGCGATTTCTTCCAGCGGTTTGTCGGTCAGCCGATACAGGCGGCCGGTGCGAAACAGTTTATACTTCTTGTTAACCGCAAAAACGCTGCGGCGAAATCGTTCTTTGTCCCAACCTGGTCGCGGATCGTACCAAAAGAACGCCGCTTCGCGCTGGGTTCCGTGTTTGCCGAACAGTTGCGGAGCAAAGCTGACACCATCGGATGCAACAACCGACACCGGTTTGGCCTTCGTCAGTTCCATCAACGTCGGAACAAAGTCAGACGCATCCACAATATCATCACACGTCCCAGGCTGAATGTGACCAGGCCAGTGAGCAATCAGTGGCACGTGAATCGCCGTTTGCGTTGTCATCGCTTTCCCACCAGCGATCGAACGTCCGTCGATCACACCGGAACGCACTTTCTGATGAAAACCGTTGTCCGCGTAAAACAGTACGAGCGTGTTTTCACGAAGCTGCTTATCGGCCAGCTTGCTCAGCAGACTGCCAACAGTGAAGTCCATGTATTCGACCATGTCTTTGATGTAGCGAACGTCCTGCTCCGGAACGTTGTTCGGATCCCAGTCCACAGAACTCGGCGCTGGTTCCCACGGATGATGCGGCAACGCCATCGGGTAATACACAAACGTCGGTTCGTCTCGATTGCGATCAAAGAAGTCAACAACCTTGTTCACCCAGATGTCTTCACCGTACTTGCCCGGATAATCTTTAACTTCACCGTCCGATCCAGCGGCGCCCTCCAGCATGCGAGGATTCGCAAACCGCGATCCCTTGTCTTCGGTATGCAGCGCGTGGAACAAAGCATACTCATCAAAGCCCGCGTCTTTGGCGTGCATCCCCGTGCCACGACGCTCGGCGGAATTTGGTAGATCGGGCGGATCATACGATTGCAGCTGCCACTTACCGAAGATCCCGGTTTTATATCCGGCCGACTGAATGTGATGCCCGAAGGTCTTTTCTTTCGGATCGAGAATCCCAAAGTACTTCCAGTTTCGATGGTTGTACTTGCCTGTCATAATTTGCACACGAGTCGGCGTACAAAGCGGCTGAGCGTAAGCATTCGTGAATCGCAAACCTTCGGCCGCCAGATTGTCAAGGTTCGGCGTTTTGTAAGATGTCCCGCCGTAGCAGCCGAGTCCTTCGATGCCGATGTCGTCTGCCATAATCAGCAGCACGTTCGGTCGTGAATCCGCCGTTCGCGTGGCAGCTGCATCCACTGATGGTGCTGAGATCGAGGTCGAAAAAAACAGAACAATTAGAAGTCGCATAGAGATCGCTCGCACCGAGTCATGTTTGGATATGCGCACTACAGTACTGAATTTCACCGACGAGCATTAGCCTATGGCCACGTCCACGGCAGACAACCACGAAAAAGACGAATCACACGAAAGAACGCGTGAGGAATCTTCAGAGAAAAACATCCAAAAATTCAATTGGCCTCCCAATGTGACTGCCCTGTTTTTTTTGTATTTCGTAGCTTTCGGAGTCCCAAAGTCAGCGCAACCCAAACCAACTGAACTCCTGGACGGTTGCTGTTCACGGTTCGTCAGTCATACTGCCGCGACGATTCGATTCACGCCTGGAAAGCAAACCATGCCAAAACTGACCCATCTATTCGCAATTGTCACGATTCTCTTCGCGTATTCTTTCAACGCCGTTGTCGGTGCGGACCAGACAAACAAAAAACGGCCGAACGTGCTGTTCATCATCGTCGATGACCAATCGCCATTTGACCTCAAGGCGTACAACCCAGACACGATCTGCGACACACCCAACATCGATCGCCTTGCCGTGGAAGGTATGACGCTCGACGGGGCGTATCACATGGGTTCATTCAGTGGAGCCGTGTGCACGCCGTCTCGGCACATGGTGATGACTGGACGCACAGTCTGGCACCTGCCGATTGGTCCTGGAGCCCGAACGTGCCCGCCGAAATACGAACAGTATTCCATGGCGGCCGTTTTCAACAATGCCGGCTACGACACGATGCGAACATGCAAGAGAGGCAACAGCTACGCAGCGGCCAACGGGCAATTTACAGTTGTGAAAGACGCAACCAAACGTGGCGGCACGGAAGAAAGCGGCAGTGCGTGGCACGGAGCACAGGTGCTGGATTACCTGAATGAACGCGAAAACACCAAAGACGAAGATCCGTTCCTGATCTACTTCGGATTCTCTCACCCACACGATACGCGCGACGGAACTCCGGAATTGCTGGCAAAATATGGAGCCACCAATCATACAGACAAGGACAACCTGCCGACCGAGAATCCCAAACAGCCCGCTGTGCCCGTCAACTATCTGGGAGCACATCCGTTTCATCATGGCCACCCGGGGCTTCGCGATGAAGTTTCCGTTAGTGGTGTCTGGGAAAAAAGAGACCCGCAGACAATCCGAAACGAAATGGGGCGAGAATTCGCATGCAACGAAAACATCGACATCCAGATCGGCAAGGTACTGAAGAAGCTGGATCAGATGGGGGAACTCGACAACACGTATATCGTTTACACAGCAGACCATGGAATGGCCATCGGTCGACACGGGCTTCAAGGCAAGCAGAATCTGTATCAACACACCTGGCGAGTCCCGTGCATCGTCAAAGGGCCCGGCATCAAGGCCGGTACCCGCTCAACTGGAAACACGTACCTGTTGGATTCTCTCGCAACGATCTGCGATCTCACCGGCGTCTCTCCGCCGGAACACAACGAAGGCACCAGCTACAAGCCAGTTCTGTTCGGACAGGAGGACACCATGCGAGACGTCCTGTTTGGCGTTTACAACGGTGGCACCAAGCCGGGCATGCGTTGTGTGAAACAGGGTGACTGGAAATTGATTAAATACGATGTGATGGACGGCGAAATTCGCGAGACTCAGTTGTTTAACCTGGCACAGAACCCGCACGAGTTCATTGCCGAACACAACAAAGGCGATGCACGGCTAACCGATCTTGCGGAGAACCCCGAACACGCAACGAAGCTGGCGGAAATGGAAGCCCTGTTGCTGGCAGAGATGCGGCGACTGGACGACCCCTATCGGTTATGGAACCAGCCAGATGATGGACTCGAACCCCCGACAGAAGCGAAGCCACGCAGGAAGAAAACGCCTGCCAGGAAGTAGTGGCCGGTGAGAGCCAGTAGCGGTAGACGAGTTTCTCCGAAACTCGTTCGCCGTGAGGGCTGCCCTGTGTGTCGAAAACATTCCTCAGCGGAAGAAACGCTGGTTCCCGAAGTGACCAGGTTTTGGAAAACCTGGCTGCAGCTGAACCGTCGAGGAACTCTGCGGCGAGCACCTGCTCGAAAAGAGTTGCTTACGCGGGATCGAATCAAGGGGGTCGCTGGTTTTTTGATAACGGTGGATGTTCGCAACGGGATGAGCAAGCGAGTCGCTTTCTCAACGTGCCCCAATCGTGTGCTCGCTTGTTTAATCCATGCCGTGCCACTCAGGCAGCGTATCCAGGAACACCGGCTTCGCACCCTTCATCCAGACATAGTTGTCGGTAATTTTTGTCGCGGTCACAATCGTGCTGACGATAAACCCGATGATGAGTCCCGTCAGCATGGTCACCAAACCGACCACGACGCAGATTCCCAGGATGGGATCCCTCAAGTCTGCAATGAGTGCTCCCATGAATAGGCAGAAACCACCGAACCCCAGTAAAAATGCAATCGCGATACGTTTCCTGCGTTGCTTGATGTAGGACGGCGCCAGCGGGATCTCAACAGTCGCTTTGATTGCCAGAAGATGAGCCAGAAGTGCGCCGGCGATCACCAGGATCGTCATCGCGCTGGGGTTCCAGCTCAGTTGAATTTTCTTCCTGATCGTTGCCGGTTCTCCCGTTTTAATGCACTCCGGTGGTAATTCGGCATTGCGATTTATCACCAGACTTTTTCCGTCGCGCCACACAACATGACCATCCGGATCCACGATAGATTTGCAAAAACGACAGCGCATCGCGGATCGCATAATCATTTCACGACACACGGGACAGGGAACGCGCTCGGGTTCGGGGTTCTGCGGCTCCTCGTCAATGATTGCTTCGAGAACTTCGGGCGGCGAAGTTTTTAGATTCGGAATCCGCAGGACTTCGCCGCATCCTGGGCATTTCGTCTTCTTACCACAGTGTTTGTCGGCAACACGCAGTTTTCGCTCACACGAAAGACAGGACACATCAATGGGCATGAAGAAATTACTTTCGAAATAGTTGTTTCCGGCAGCGTACACCAGCCGGATTCGAAGAACTACTTTTGCAGCGCATCCAGCCTGTGTCAATCACTCAAATGACCAGACACAAACAGCTCAGGCCATGTGGTTCGCCACTTTCAAACACACGTTTACTCTGTTCCAGCGGGCGAGGGGCTTCTTCCGCTGATTTTCACTTTTAGAAAACCCCGTCAAAATAAACAGCCTGCGAAGGCAGCGGATGCTGCGAAGTCACTGCGAAAGCGGGTCGCTGATTGGACTTTCGAAACCGTCCTGGCTATGAGATGTTTCTGAAAACAACGCAATGCCGCGGAACCGCCTCTGAGTCGTTCCGCCAGACCTTAGAGATCGTGGAGTGCCATCAAACATGTCGGAAAACAAGAACATCGAGAGCATCCTGAACGAAACACGCAGCTTTCCGCCGCCAGCAACATTCGTTGCGGATGCCAACATCAGCAGCGAAGAGCAATATCAGGAAATGTGGAATCGCGCCAAAGATGATCCGGCTGGATTCTGGGGCGACATGGCAACCAACCTCAGCTGGTTCAAGACCTGGGACACCGTCATGGACGGAAAAATGCCCAACACCAGATGGTTTACCGGAGGCAAAATCAATGTCAGTCATAACTGCATCGATCGCCACCTCGAAACAGAACGCCGCAACAAGGCGGCCATTATCTGGGAAGGCGAACCGGGCGATACACGCGTGCTGCGATATCAGGACCTGCACCGAGAAGTCTGCAAGTTCGCTAACGTCCTGAAGAACCTCGGCGTGGAATCCGGCGATCGTGTCACTCTGTACATGCCGATGATTCCGGAACTCACAATCGCAATGCTGGCGTGTACTCGCATCGGCGCGATTCATTCGATCATCTTCGGTGGTTTCAGTGCTGAAGCCGTCGCCGACCGTAACAACGATGCGGAAGCCAAAATTGTCATCACCGCCGATGGCGGCTGGAGACGCGGCAAAGAACTTCCGTTAAAGGTGGCGGTAGACGCCAGTCTCGAGAAGTCCCCATCGGTCGAAAAAGTCGTCGTCGTGCGTCGCACAGGCGGTGACGTTGACATGGTGCCGGACCGGGATTTTTGGTGGCACGATCTGATGCAGGACGCGTCAGCCGATTGCGACGCCACACCTTTGGACAGTGAGCATCCGCTGTTCATTCTGTACACATCAGGCAGCACCGGCAAACCCAAAGGTGTGCTGCATACAACCGCTGGCTACCTGTTAGGTGCCACAATGACCTCCAAATGGGTGTTTGATCTCAAAGAAAACGATACCTACTGGTGCACAGCAGACATCGGCTGGATTACCGGTCACAGTTACATTTGCTACGGACCGCTATCCAACGGTGCGACGATCGTGATGTACGAAGGAGCTCCCAACTGGCCAGACGAAGGCCGCTTCTGGGAGATCATCGAAAAGTACGAAGTCAGCATCTTCTACACAGCCCCGACCGCCATCCGCGCGTTTATCAAGTGGGGCAACGAATGGCCTGAAAAGCACGACCTGTCCAGCCTGCGATTGCTGGGCACCGTGGGCGAACCCATCAATCCGGAAGCGTGGATGTGGTACCACGAAGTCATTGGCCAGGAACGCTGTCCAATCGTCGATACCTGGTGGCAGACAGAAACCGGCGGCATCATGATCAGTCCATTGCCGGGCGTGACATCCACCAAACCGGGCAGTTGTGCTCGACCACTGCCCGGTGTTGTCCCGGACATCGTGTCAGACACGGGAGAAAGCCTGGGCACAAACCAGGGAGGCTTACTGGTCATGACGCAACCGTGGCCTCACATGCTGCGAAGTCTGTATGGTGACCATGATCGATTTGTCGCGACCTACTTCTCCACCATCGAAGACTGCTATTTTGCCGGCGACGGCGCTCGACGTGACGAAGACGGCTTTATATGGGTGATGGGACGCGTCGACGATGTGATCAATGTCAGCGGCCATCGACTCAGCACCATGGAAGTCGAAAGTGCACTGGTTGCTCACGCAAAAGTGGCGGAAGCCGCAGTCGTTGGTTTTCCTCACGAAATCAAAGGTGAGGGTATTTGCTGTTTCGTAACACTCAAGGACGACGACGGTACGGAAGAGCTCAAAGCAGAACTTATCAAACACGTTCGTGCTCAAATCGGAGCACTAGCGACACCGGATCAGATCCGCTTCGGAGCCTCCTTGCCGAAGACACGCAGCGGAAAAATCATGCGAAGACTGCTGCGAGACATCGCGGCCGGACGAGAATCGACGTCGGACACCAGCACGCTGGAGGACTACACCGTTCTGGCAAAACTGAGAGCGGAAGACGACTAGACGACAGCATGCGGCCAGGAACGGCGAGGCGATGGCATAAGCTCTCGTTTCCGGCGCTCTGCAACGACCACGGAATTCGCTGAAGGCACGGAAAGGAATTGCAGACATCCTACTGCAGTTCTTCGGTGTCGTCAGCGTATTTCGGGGCACACTTTGCACACATCACCATAGTGGCACTCAACCTTCGCCCCGGCCAAAACGTTCGCTTTTCCTGTTGTTTTCAAGCCGGATTGCTGAAAAACGGCGGTTCTGGTATCACTCACCTATCGCCATTCTCTCTCCTGACTGCTTGTCAGACTTTCCGGCGGCTCAAAGTCTCAACCGAACGCTTCAAACGGATGTTGAAGCGGAACCGCCATGGAGTTGGCAGTGGCTCAATCAACAAAACACAAATTGCGGGTCCTCTTCGTCGACGATGATGCGTCGATCTCAGCACTGATGGAATCCGAGTTGCCTCGGATGGGACACGCTGCCACGGTCTGCCGCAGCCCCGGTGAGGCCTGCGACGCAATCAAAAAAAACACATTCGACGCCGCCATTGTCGATTTACGCATGCCTGGTGGCAGCGGCTGGGATGTCATTGAACAGCTCAGGGAACATTCTCCAAACACAGACTACGTCATCAGCACTGGTCACGGCAGCATGGATGATGCAATCCGGGCGGTACGCATGGGAGCATATGACTTCCTGCCAAAGCCCGTTTCGCTTTTCGAAATCTCAGCCGTGCTGCAGCGCATCGGCGCGAAGAAGGCGCTGGAACATAAAAACGTTGCGTTGGAATGTCGCCTGAAGCAGGTCGAAGGCCGATCAGATTTGATTGGCGATTCGCCCAGCATGAGTCGCGTTAAGACACTGATTGATAAGCTGGCACCAACAGATTCCGCAGTGTTGATCCTCGGTGAAACCGGAACCGGCAAAGAAATGGTGGCTCGTCGAGTTCACGAGCAAAGTGATCGCGCCGATGCCGCATTCGTCGCAGTGAATTGCGGGGCAATCCCGGAAAACCTTGTCGAAAGCGAATTCTTCGGACATCGCAAGGGAGCATTCACCGGTGCCGATACAGCTCGCACGGGATTGTTCGAAGTTGCGAACGGAGGAACGTTGTTCCTGGACGAACTCGGCGAATTAGACAAATCGATGCAGGTGAAGCTGCTGCGGTTTCTGGAGTCAGGCGAAATCAGACGCGTTGGTGAGAACGAACCGTTCATCGTCGACGTTCGGATTGTCTGCGCAACAAATCGTGACCTGCAGGAAATGGTCGATGAAGGAACATTCCGCGAGGACCTCGTGTTCCGCGTCAACACCTTCGAAATCCATCTGCCTCCGTTGCGTGAACGTCGCGAAGACATTCCGCAATTAGCTCAGCACCTGATCGCTCGACACCTAAAGCGAGCCTCAGTGCCCAATTCAATTCTCGCCCCCGAAACCGTCGAAATCCTGATGGCTCAGCAGTGGTCGGGAAACGTCAGACAGCTGGCAAATGTGCTCGAACACGCAGCCATCCTTTCGGACGGAGTAAGTATCAAGCCGGAAGATCTGCCGCAGCACATCGTTCGCAGGACAACTGTGCCTAAACTCGATACCGCAGCCAACGCAGTTACGTTTGGAGATGCTCCCAGGACACTGCGAGACATGGAAGACGAGATGATCGTCCATGTCATGAAAAAGCACGACGGCGACAAGCCCGCAGCAGCCAAAGAACTCGGCATCGCGTTAAAGACGTTGTACAACCGCTTGAGTCAGCTGGAAGAGCGACGCGAAGCCAGTTAGCGCTGATTCTGGGTGAAATTTGCAGGCTGCTGGTAGAGCCAAATCCAGCTGCACGAGTGCGCCGCGGCGAAGTCGATCCCCACTGAATCGCTCAGGATGCTCCCGAGCAAAGTCGATATCGCTCTTCTACTCGTCGTCCGCGGGCTCTTTTTCCAGAAAATGACGAATGACGCCAACCACTGTACCCAGGACTTGGCGCGTCGAAGCACTGTACTGGCCTGGGGTCGCAGGAACTGGTTGGCCACCTTTGGTTTCAATCCGAAACAAAGCCAATCGGTGTTGAGCATCCAACGCTGCGATAAGACAGTCGGGGGATGCTGAGCCGTCGCGATCAACAACGATATAGTCACCGTTATGAATCCCCAGTAACTTAAAATCCTTGCCTCGAACTCGAATGCACGCTCTTGAGGCCCCATTAAACAACTGATCGAAATCAACGCATTCATCAGACGAAACCGCAGCCTGAATGGGACGGCCTGACACCGCCGTACCAATATATGGCAACGATAACCTGTGGTTTGATTCGTCCGAAAGACAGATTGCACGCGACATATTCGATTCGCGGCTTATTAACCCCTTCCTTTCAAGCGCCTTCAGGTGACACATGACACCGTTAGGAGACTTGATATCAAAGTGGTCTCCGATTTCACGAATCGTCGGACCATAGTTGTGGTTAATAATCCTGTCCTTCAGAAATTCGAAAATTTCCTGTTGTCTCTTTGTGAGACCTTTTCGTTTTGTTGAAGTAACCATTCCTGAAACTGTCTTTCGTAAATGGCATCTGAATCGTCGCACAATCGTGTGTCTTTAATGGCCGTGACACACCTTTGATTTCGACAACCGTATCCTGCCGCTGGGGGCGAAAGGGACGGAGAATCCAGATAACCCAATTCCCGGGGAATTGTGGGGACCACAACTCCGCACGGGAAAAAAACACAAAGACCGCAGCCTGGCCCGCTGAAGACTTCATCGAAGGAAATGAGACACGATAGTCTGTAC